>JBOGXT010000207.1:0-3202 GCA_050694635.1 Thermoleophilaceae bacterium | reverse complement strand
CCGCCGAGCTGCGCCCCAGGGGCAGGCGCCACAGCCGCGAGCGCGACGCGTGCGCCGTGCGCCACCACTACGACGTCTCGAACGAGTTCTTCGAGCTGTTCCTCGGGTCCGCGATGACGTACAGCTGCGCGATCTTCTCGCGCGGCGCCGAGACGCTCGAGGAGGCCCAGGAGACAAAGCTCGAGCTCGTCTGCACGAAGCTCGGCCTCGAGCGCGGCGAGCGCGTGCTCGACGTGGGCTGCGGCTGGGGCAGCTTCGCGATCCACGCCGCCACGAGGCACGGCGTCCGGGTGCTGGGCATCACGCTGTCCGTGCCGCAGGCCGAGCTGGCCCGCCGGCGCGTGGCCGAGGCCGGTCTCGACGACCGGGTCGAGATCCGGGTAGCGGACTATCGCGAGCTGGAGGACGGCCCCTTCGACGCGATCGCGAGCATCGGCATGGTCGAGCACGTCGGCGCGAGCCAGATCGACGTCTACGCCGCGCGTCTGGCGCGGCTGCTGCGGCCGGGCGGCCGCCTCCTGAACCACGGCATCGCCCGGGTGCGGCACGGCGACCCCGAGGCCGGGCCGTTCTCCGAGCGCTACGTGTTCCCCGACGCCGCCCCGCTCCACCTCTCGCGCGTGGTCTTCGCGATCGAGCGGACCGGGCTCGTGACCGATCACGTCGAGGGGTTCGCCTCGGACTACGCCACGACCCTGAGGCACTGGGCCGGGCGGCTCGACGCGCGGCTCGACGACGCGCTCCGCCTGGCCGGCCCCGAGCGGGTGCGCGTCTGGCGCCTCTACCTGCGCGCCGCGCGGCGCGGCTTCGAGTCGGGCTTCACCTCCGTCTATCAGATCCGCGCTTCGAAGCCCCCACCCGGTCGACCAGCGGCTGCACCCGCGGGCGGATCGGACGGCTCAGCACCACGTAGCTCGTAGAGCGCCGGATCGCGTCGGAGGCCAGCAGGCTGTTCACGATCGCCTGAAGGTGCTCGGTGTCGCGCGCGGCGATGCGGCAGATCAGGTCCTGGGGGCCGCTGACGGCGTCGACCTCCAGCACCTCCGGGGTCTCCTCGAGCGCCCGGACGGCCTCCGCGAGGCGGCCCTGCGTGAGCTCGAGCATCACGAAGGCCTGGATCGAGTGGCCGAGCTCCGCCGGGTCGATCTCCGGCCCGTACCCGACCACCACGTCGCGCTCCTCGAGCTTGGCCAGCCGGGCCTGGACGGTGCCGCGCGCAACGCCGAGGCGGCGCGAGACCTCCAGCAGGCCGAGCCGCGGATGCTCGCGCAGCTCGGCGATCAGCCGGGCGTCGAGCTCGTCGATTGAACTGTTCAATATGACCAGAATCTACCTCGTTCGGACGACGTAAGTGGGCATTCTGCCCGTTCGGACTGAACACAGTTGCATGCATTGGGTGGGTCTGCTGCACTGAAGGCAATGTTCGAGGAAGCCCAGCTCTACTCCCCTGTCACCGCCGACGGCGACGAGGTGACCGTCCACCTCGCCCAGGACCACCCCGGCGCCGGCGACCCCGACTACCGCGCGCGCCGCAACGAGATCGCCGCGCTGGCGCTCGCCTGGGAGCCCGGCACGCCGGTGCCCGACGTCCGCTACTCGGACGCCGAGCAGGAGGTCTGGCGCACCGTCTGCCGCGAGCTCGCCCCGAAGCACGAGCGGCTCGCCATCCGCGAGTTCCTCGAGGCCAAGGAGGCGCTCGACCTGCCGACCGGCGGGGTGCCGAGCCTCGACCTGGTGAGCGAGCGGCTGCGCCCGATCACCGGCTTCGGCTACGTGCCCGCCGCCGGCCTCGTCCCGCTGCGCGAGTTCTACGGCTCGCTGTCCGAGCGGCGCTTCCACTCGACCCAGTACGTGCGCCATCCCGCGATGCCGCTCTACACGCCCGAGCCGGACATCATCCACGAGGTCATCGGCCACGGACACCTGCTCGCCACGCCCACCTTCTCGGAGCTGCACCGCCTCACCGGCGAGGCCACCCACCGCCTGCGCGACGAGGAGAACCTGCGCTTCCTCTCCCGCGTCTTCTGGTTCACCGTCGAGTTCGGCGTGGTGGTCGAGGACGGCGAGCTGCGCGCCTACGGCGCCGGAATCCTCTCCTCCTACGGCGAGATCGACGAGTTCCGCGAGATGGAGCACCGCCCGCTCGACCTGATCGAGATGGGCACCGCCGACTACGACATCACCAAGTACCAGCCGGTGCTCTACCGCGCCGAGTCGATGGACGAGGTCCGCGCGCTGGTGGGCGGATTCTTCGCCACCTGCACGGACGAGTCGATCGAGGAGCTGCGCGCCGGCGCGGCCGCGCCGGTCGGCTGAGACGCGGGCAGCGGGCGCTGCTGTCACAGCCCGTGGGGGCATTCCGTCAGAAGGGGTGAACGAACCCGAGATCCAGGAGACAGTCATGAAGGTCTTCGTCGCCGGCGCCACGGGCGCGCTCGGCAGAACCCTCCTCCCCCAGCTCGCCGCCGTCGGCCACGAGGTGGTCGGCCTGACCCGCACCGCCTCGAAGCAGGACCTGATCCGCGGCCTGGGCGCACGCCCGGCCGTGGCGGAGGCGCTCGACCCGGACGCCGTGGCGCGCGCCGTTGCCGAGGCCGAGCCGGAGGTGATCGTGCACCAGCTCACCGCCTTGTCGGGCTCGCTCGACATGCGCCACATCGAGCGCCACTTCGCCCAGACCAACCGGCTGCGCACCGAGGGCACCGACCATCTGCTCGCCGCGGGCCGGGCCGTCGGGGTGCGCCGCTTCGTGGCGCAGAGCTACGCCGGCTGGCCGTTCGCCCGCACCGGCGGCCCGGTCAAGGGCGAGTCGGATCCGCTCGACCCGGACCCGCCGGCGGCGCTCAGGACGACGCTCGACGCGATCCGCCACCTCGAGAAGGCCGTGACGGGCGCCGGCTGGACCGAGGGCGTGGTGCTCCGCTACGGCGGCTTCTACGGCCCCGGCACCTCGTTCAGCGTGCGGCCGGAGGGCGAGCACGTGGCGCTGATCCGCAAGCGCAAGTTCCCTGTGGTCGGCGACGGCGGGGGCGTCTGGTCGTTCATCCACATCGAGGACGCGGCCGCCGCGACCGTCGCGGCGATCGAGCGCGGCGAGCGCGGCATCTACAACGTCGTGGACGACGCCCCGGCCCCGATACGCGAGTGGCTCCCGGTACTGGCGCAGGCCGTTGGCGCGAAGCCGCCGCGGCGAGTGCCGAGG
>JBOGXT010000206.1:0-17720 GCA_050694635.1 Thermoleophilaceae bacterium | reverse complement strand
GCATGGCTCCGCTCGCGGAGCTGCCCGGCGAGGTCCGGCCGGAGACCCGGCTCGTGGCGTGCTCGCACGTGTCGTGGCGCACCGGCGCGGTGGTCGACGCCGCCGCCCTCGCCGCAACGAACGCCCTGGTGCTCCTCGACGGCGCCCAGGGCCTCGGCGCCGTGCCCACCAAGGTGGCCGAGCTGGGCTGCGACTTCTACGCCGCCTCGGGCCAGAAGTGGCTCTGCGGCCCGAACGGCATCGGCTACCTCTACGTGCGCGGCGAGCTGGCCGCCACGCTGCCCCCGCCCTGGCCGAACTACGGCGTGCTGGCCGACAGCTCGGCCCCCTTCGAGCTCCCGCTCCACCCCGACGCCCGCCGCTTCAGCATCGGCTTCCCGGCTCCCCACCAGGTCGAGTGGGCGATCGCCGCCCTCGACGTGCTGGAGCGGGCCGGGCTCGACGCCGTGTACGCGCACGCGGGTGAACTCGCGGCCCGCCTCGCGGAGCGCGTCGGCGAGCGCACGGCGCCGCGGGGCGACTCGACGCTCGTGTCCTGGCGGGACCCCGATCCCGAGGCCGCGGTCGCGCGCCTGCGCGAGGAGGGCTTCGTGGTCCGGAACCTCCCGCGCACCCCGTACGTGCGCGCCTCGGTCGGCGCCTGGAACAGCGAGGAGGAGGTCGAGCGGCTCGCCGAGTCGGCTACTCGCTGAGCACGACGATCCCGAACGCGATCGCACCGATGACGACCACGACCCCGATCGTCCCCACGATGCCGAACAGGGTGGCCTCCCCCACGCGCCGCTCGCGCCCGAGCTCCACCGCCCGCGTGCCGCCGAGGATCGCGAACCCGAACGCGGCGGTCACGCCGATCCCGGCCGCGAGGGAGGCCCAGACGACCGTGAGGAGCGCGTCCCAGTCGATGATCGCGAGCGCGCTCATGCCTCGGACGCGGCGGTCATCGGCGCCTGCTGCTGGGCGCGCTTGGTGAAGAGCACGGCGGAGCCGACCAGGATGAGCACCGACACGACCACTGGACCGACGGCCCCGGTCCCGAACAGCCGCGTGACCCCGTAGGTCAGCGCGCCGATCGCGGCCGCCACCGGCAGGGTGACGATCCAGGCGGCCACGATGTTGCCGGCCACGCCCCAGCGCACCGCCGACAGGCGCTTGGCGGCACCCGAGCCGATCACCGCGCCCGAGATGGTGTGGGTGGTGGACAGCGGAAAGCCCCCGTGCGACGAGGCCAGGATCACCGCGGCGCCGGCGCCCTGGGCGGCGAAGCCCTGCGCGGAGTCCATCTTGTGGATGCGACTGCCCATCGTCTTGATGATGCGCCAGCCGCCGGCGTAGGTGCCGAGCGCTATCGCCGCCGCCGCCGACACCACCACCCAGAAGGGCGGCGTCGGGTCGCCCGCCGGGAGCGAGCCGTAGGCCACCAGCGCGAGGGCGATCACGCCCATCGTCTTCTGCGCGTCGTTGGTGCCGTGGGCCAGGGCGAGCAGTCCCCCGGAGACGATCTGTCCGCCCCGGAAGCCCCCGGTCACCGGACCGGGCCGCAGCCGCCCGACGATCCGATACAGCACGAGGATGGAGATGCCGCCCACGACGAAGGCGAGCGTCGGCGCAACCAGCGCCGGCAGCATCACCTTCCCGACGATGCCCTCCTCGAAGAAGATCGCGTCGGGGCCGTTGGCCACGAGCATCGATCCGACGATGCCGCCGATCAGCGCGTGCGACGAGCTCGACGGCAGGCCGAAGAACCACGTGACCAGGTTCCAGGCGATCGCCCCCACGAGGCCGCCGAACACAACCAGCAGGCTGATCTCGCCGGGATCGACCACGTCGCTCGCCACCGTGGCGGCCACCTCCAGGGAGATGAAGGCGCCGACGAAGTTGAGGATCGCCGCGTAGCCGACCGCGATGCGGGGCGCCATCGCGCGCGTGGAGATCGAGGTGGCCACCACGTTGGCGGTGTCGTGGAAGCCGTTGGTGAAGTCGAACGCCAGCGCGGTGGCGACGACGATGATGACGGTGAGGAGCTCCCCCTCCATCAGGCTCCCCTACCCACTAGGAGTTCTTGATCACAATGCCTTGGAGGATGTTCGCCACGTGCTCGGTGGCGTCGATCGCCTCCTCGAGGCGCTCGAAGATGTCCTTCCAGCGGATCACGACCATCGGGTCGATGCCGTTGTCGAACAGGGAGGCGATGGCCTCGCGCGTGATCCTGTCGCCGTCGTTCTCCAGCCGGTTGATCTCGACGGTGTAGTGCGAGATGTCCTTGAAGCCGCGCAGCCGCGGCATCGCCTCGGCGATCTGGCGGCCGCAGGCGTGCAGCACCTTCGCGAGCTCCTGGGACTGCGCCATCGGCGCCTCGATCTTGTAGAGGCCGAGGTAGTCGGCGACCTCCTCTGTGTAGTCGACGACGTCGTCGAGCGCGGAGGCCAGCTCGTAGATGTCCTCGCGGTCGATCGGGGTGACGAAGGTCTGGTTGAGGCGCTGGATGATGTCGTGCGTGATCCGGTCGCCGTCCTGCTCGCAGATGAGGATGTCGCGCGCGAGCTCGCTTCGCTCGGGGAAGTCGCGCAGCATCTCCTCGAGCAACCCGGCGGCGCGCAGGATGTTGCCGCCGGCCTCCTCGAACAGATCGAAGAACTCGCGGTCGCGCGGGGCGATGACGCTGGACAGGCGCACCGCGCGTGACCGTAGCATCAACGCACGTCGAAACGGGACTGCTCGATGCGGTCGGCGGGGAGGTCGCCGACCTGCTCGCGCACCGCTCGCACCGACGCGCGCCAGTCGTACTCGACGCGCCGCAGCTCGATCCGGCCGTCGTCGTGCAGGAGCGCGTAGGCGGCCCGGTGGTCGCCGTCCAGCGGCATGCCGACGCTCCCCGGGTTGACGAGCTCGATGCCGCCCGGCCCGCCGCGCTCGAACTGGACGTGCGTGTGCCCGAACACGACGCGTTCCGCCTCCACGCCCATCAGCCGCTCGGCGTCGGTGTCGTGCGGCTCGGGATAGAAGCTGTCCATGTCGGAGAGCGGGGATGCGTGGCAGAACAGCGTGCCCCCGCGCGCGGCCGACTCGGGCAGCGCGGCCAGCTCGCGGCAGAGCTCCTCGCCGGCCATCTCGCGGGAGCGCTCGATCAGGGGCACCATCGGCTCGGGCGCGTCCGGCGCGTCCACGAGCCAGCGGTCGACGTTGCCGCGGATCCACTCGGCGTCGAGCTGCCGCAGGCGGTCGACCGTCTCCACCGGCCAGGCGCCGAAGCTCGCGTAGTCGCCGCCGAGCAGGAAGCGCTCCGCCGGGCAGTCCGCGAGCACCGCCTCGAGAGCGGGAAGGTTGCCGTGGACGTCGTACAGCAGTCCCAGCACGGCGGGGACGCTACCGGACGTTTCGCCAGCAGCGGAACCGGAAGGCTCAACGTATGGCCACGAGAACCGACAGCCCCGCGAAGAGCCCGGCGAAGGCGCCGCCCGCCGGCCAGACGCGACGGGACCCGCCGGAGCCCGTCCCCACGTGGCGCAACACGCGCCCGCGCGGAAACCCCGAGATCGACAAGCGGGACCTGGAGCGAAGCAGGGAGCGGTTCGAGGCGCTCCTCGGGCGCTAGCCGACCGCCTCGAGCGCCTCCTCGAACGAGCCGAACCCGCGGAAGCGGACGAACTGGCCGTCCCGGACGGTCCAGACGTGGACGAAGCTCATGCTGACCTCGATGCCGTCGCGCCCCCGAGCCAGGAACGCCACGTCGGCGACGACCTCGGACCCGCGGTCGGCGATCCGCTCGGCACGGATCGAGATCTCCGACCAGTCGCCCGTGAACGTCTCGAAGAACCTCCGGACCGCTTCCCTGCCCTTGATCTGCCCGGTGGCGTCCGGCAGGCGATCGGAGAAGCTCCATTCGACGTCGGGGTGGCACATCTCGACGATCGCCTCGTAGTCGCCCTCGTTCCAGGCCGCGAGGCCGGTGCGGAACAACTCCACGTTCTCCTGCGACATCGCATGTGCAGTATCTCGCTCAACAAGTCGAGAGGCGAAACGCTCTCTTCGCACGACCTTTCCGCTTCTCGGCCGCCTTCGCGCGCAGCCGGCACCCAGACTCCGCCGCGCACGACCGGCGCGCCCGGGCGCCGCTCACCGCCTGCCATAGCCGGGTGTCGCCGTGGTCCCCGTCGCCGTACAGCAGGTGCGCATACTCGTGCAGGTAGATGAGGCAGCGGGAGCTCCGGTCGAGATCCCGCCAGTAGGGCCACAGCACGGAGATGAAGCAGCTCCCGGCCATCGCGACCGGCCCCTGGGTGTGGAAGTCGTGCTCCATGTGGGCGGGGCCGATGACGACGACCCCGGCGGGAGCGCTGCAGTCCACCCGCTGGCCGAAGAACTCGACCGCCACGGCCTCGTACTTGTCGAACGGTCCCGCCTGCGCCGACGGCGCGCACACGAGCAACCCCACCGCCGCAAAGAGAAGCGCCCGCCGCATCGACATGCAACGTACCCATCGGACCGAACGGAAACTCCTTGAAGGCGAGAGCCCGAGCGATAGGCACTAATCGGAGCGATGGGCCGTACTGGGCTCGAACCAGTGACCTCCGGCTTGTCGAGCCGGCGCTCTCCCAGCTGAGCTAACGGCCCTCTGGGCTACGCCGCCAATGTAGCAGCGGTCGGGTCGCCGGTGGGCGCGCGCTCGGGTGGCAGCTTTCCGTGCGCCCTCATCGTGATCTCGAAGGTCTCGCGGCTCGTTTGCTTCGGGCTCCAGCCGGTGGTCCGCTTCAGCTTCTCGTTCGACACGATCCACGGGTGCAGCGCGAAGTCGATCTGGCCGGGCGGCGCCTCCGAGAGTCGCGCCGCCCACATCATCCTCGCCAGCCCTCGGTAGGCGCGCAGCGGCATCCTCCGGATCGGGGAGCCGATCGCCTCGGCGCATTCGCGCAGCGTCATCAGGCCGTCCCCGGCCACGTTGAACGCCCCGCCGTGGCGGCCCAGCAGCAGCGCCGAGATCGCCTCCACCACGTCGTCCTCGTGGACGAACTGGATCTGGTTGTCGAGGTGCCCGACGTCGGGTGAGAACGGGGTCTTGGTCCAGAGCCGCACCAGGTAGTTGTCCACGTTCGGCCCGAACACGATGCACGGCCGCACGATCGTCATCACGCGGTCCGGGTGCGCGGCCGCCCAGAGCTGGCAGAGCCGGTCGGCCTCCGTCTTGTCGCGCGCGTAGGCGAAGGCCGGCGCGCCGCGCACGGGGTCGTCCTCCGTGAGCGGCTTGGGGTTGTCCGGGAAGGCGCCGTAGGCCGTCGCCGACGACGTCACGAGCACCTGCCCTGTGCCCGCGGCCGCGGCCGCCTCGAGCACGTTGTGCGTCCCGTTCACGTCTACGTCGTACATGAGGTGCTCGTCGTGGGACGGGTTCAGGATGAACGCCAGGTGGACGAGCGCGTCCGCGCCGGAACGCTCGAGCGCGGCCCGCACCGCGTCGCGGTCGCGCACGTCGACTCGCTCGAACTCCGTCTTCGGCCGGTACGCCGCCGGCGGCGCGAGGTCGCAGATCACGATCCGCTCGGTCTCCTCGCGGCGCGAGAGCAGGTCGACGAGCCGCGAGCCGATGTACCCGGCACCGCCGGTGATGAGGTAGCGCATGGACGCGCAGACTAGCCGCAAGCAGCCGGCCTCGGCCGGCTGCGCGCGGGATCTATTCGGACTGCGCGAACTTCCCCTCGAGGTCCTTCATCACCCCGGGCTCGCGCAGCGTCGTCACGTCGCCCAGCTCGCGTCCCTCCGCGATGTCGCGCAGCAGCCGCCGCATGATCTTCCCCGAGCGCGTCTTCGGCACGTCCGCGGTCCAGATGATCCGCCGCGGCCGGGCCAGCTTGCCGATCCGCTGCGCCACGTGCTCGCGGATCTCCTTCTCCAGCTGCTCGTCGCCCTCGTCGCGCTCGCCCTCGAGGATCACGAAGGCGGCGATCGCCTGGCCGGTGTCCTCGTCCTGCTGGCCGATCACGGCCGCCTCGGCCACCTTCGGGTGGGAGACGATCGCCGACTCGACCTCGGCCGTCGAGAGCCGGTGGCCGGACACGTTGACCACGTCGTCCACGCGCCCCACGACCCAGAAGTAACCGTCCTCGTCACGACGGGCCGCGTCGCCGACGAAGTACGTCGTCTCGTCCCACTTCGAGAAGTAGGTCTCCTTGAAGCGCTCGTCGTCCTTGAACAGCGTGCGCAGCATGCCGGGCCAGGGGCGCCGCAGCGCGAGCAGTCCCTGCTCGCCCTCCGGCACCTCGTTGCCCTCCTCGTCGAGCACCGCGGCGTCGATGCCCGGCAGTGGCGCGGTGGCCGAGCCCGGCTTGGCGGCGGTCACCCCGGGCAGCGGCGAGATCATGATGTTGCCGGTCTCGGTCTGCCACCAGGTGTCGACGACCGGGCAGCGCTCGCCACCGATCACCTTCCAGTACCAGAGCCACGCCTTGGGGTTGATCGGCTCGCCGACGGTCCCCAGCAGGCGCAGCGACGACAGGTCGTGCTTCTGTGGGTGCTCGACCCCCCACTTGATGCAGGCCCGGATCGCCGTCGGGGCCGTGTAGAAGACCGTCGCGCGGTAGCGCTCGACGAGCTCCCACCAGATCCCCTTGTGCGGGTAGTCCGGCGCGCCCTCGTACATGACCGAGGTGACGCCGTTCATGAGCGGCCCGTAGACGATGTACGAGTGGCCGGTGACCCAGCCGACGTCGGCCGAGCACCAGAACACGTCCTCGTCGGGCTTCAGGTCGAAGACGTGCTTGGTGGTCCAGGCCACGCCGGTCAGGTAGCCACCGGTCGTGTGGAGGATGCCCTTGGGCTTCGCGGTGGAGCCCGACGTGTAGAGCACGAACAGCGGGTGCTCGGCGTCGAGCGGCTCCGGCGGGCAGTCCTCCGACGCCGCCTCGATCGCCTCGTCGTAGAAGAGGTCGCGCCCCTCCTGCATGTCGACGTCGGCGCCGGTGTTGCGCACGACGACCACGGTCGCGATCGAGGGCAGGTCGCCGAGGAAGGCGTCCACGGCGGGCTTGATGTCGGCCGCCTTGCCCTTTCGTCGCGCCTGGTCGACCGTTATCAGCGCCTTCGCGTCGGAGAACTCCATGCGCTCCTTGACGGCGTCCGGCGAGAACCCGCCGAACACGACATTGTGCGGAGCGCCGATGCGTGCGCAGGCCAGCATCGCCACGGCCACCTCGGGGATCATCGGCAGGAAGATCCCCACCACGTCGCCGGGCTCGATCCCGCGCTCCTTCAGCACGTTGGCGAGCCGCTTGACGTCGCGCAGGAGCTCGGCGTAGGTGACGTCGCGCTCCTCGCCCTCCTCCCCGCGCCAGTGGAACGCGACCCGGTCGCCCCGCCCGGCCTCGACGTGGCGGTCGAGCGCGTTGTGGGACGCGTTCAGCTTCCCGCCGGTGAACCACTTGTAGAAGGGCGCCTCGGACTCGTCGAGCACGGTGTCCCACCCCTCGAACCAGTCGAGAGACTCGGCCTGCTTCGCCCACCACGCCTCGGGGTCGCGGGCCGCCTCCTCGTGCACCGACTCGTCGCCGATCAGGGCCCTTTCGCGGAACCCGGACGGCGGCTCGAACGTCTCCCGGTCGAGGAGCTCGCCTATCTCGCGCTCGACCTGCTCCGCGGAGGGCTTGGTGGTGGCTTCCATCTCTCCTCCTTGTGGTCCTCACCGAGGTTGTAGCGGATGGCGCTCACATGGCCGACGCGGGCGCCTTCCCGGCGGGCCGGCCGGTGAGCCCGACCCCGGTCCCGGCCTCGGCGCCGAGGCCGGTCTCCGAGCGGACGTAGAGCTCGTCGAAGCTGCGCTCCGCCCTCCGCTCCTCCTTGCTCAGCACCGTACCGAGCCAGCAGCCGAGGAAGCCGAGCGGAACCGACACGATGCCAGGGTTCGCGAGGTCGTAGAAGCCGAGCAACCCGCCCTCGGAGTCGGGTCCGGGCCACACCTTGGGGCTGATGATCACGAGCAGAATCGAGCTGAGTGTGCCCATCAGCACGCCCGTCACCGCTCCGGTGGTGTTGAGCCGGCGCCAGGTGAGCGCCAGCAGGAGCGCGGGGAAGTTCGCGCTGGCGGCGACGGCGAACGCGAGGCCCACCATGAACGAGACGTTCAGTCCCGCCCCACCCAGGATCGCGATGAAGATCGCGACGGCGCCGATCGTCAGCGCCGCGATCCGGGCGACCAGAACCTCCTCGTGCTCGGAGTCGCGGCCGCGGCGCACGATGTTCGACCACACGTCGTGGGACATGGCGGCCGAGGCCGAGAGCACGAGGCCCGCGACAACCGCCAGGATCGTGGCGAAGGCCACGGCCGCGATCACGGCCAGGAACAGGTCCCCGCCGAAGGTCCCGGCGCCGCCGCCGAGCTCCTCGGCGAGCAGCGGGGCCGCGAGGTTGCCGCCCGTGCCGGCCGCCTCGACCCCTGCCTCCCCGAGCACCGCCCGGGCCCCGAAGCCAAGGGCCGTCGTCATGACGTAGAAGGCGCCGATCAGCACGACCGCCCACATCACGGAGGTGCGCGCGGCCTTGGCGTCCGGCACCGTGAAGAAGCGCATCAAGATGTGCGGCAACCCCGCCGTTCCCAGCACCAGGCCGATACCGAGCGAGACCGTGTCGATCGGGCTCGCCAGGAACAGGCCGGGCTTGAGATAGGCGTCGCCCTCGGGCGACTGGGCCCTGGCCTCGTTGAACAGGTCGACCGGGTTCCAGCCCACCTCGCCCAGCACGAACAGCGTCAGCACGACCGTCGCGGACATCAACAGAATCGCCTTGATGATCTGCACCCAGGTCGTGGCGAGCATGCCGCCGAAGATCACGTAGATGAGCATGAAGCCCCCGGTGAGGATGACCGCCAGGTTGAAGTCGATCCCCACGAGCGCCTCGATCAGCACACCCGCGCCGACCATCTGGGCGATCAGGTAGAAGCCCGCCACCGACAGCGTGCCGAGCGCCGCGGCGGCGCGCGCGGGCCGCTCGTTCATCCGGAACGAGAGGACGTCGGCGATCGTGAACTTGCCGGAGTTGCGCATCCGCTCGGAGAGCAGGAACAACACCGTGAGGAAGGCGACGAGGAAGCCCACCGAGTACAGGAACCCGTCGAAGCCGAAGAGGAAGATCAGGCCGGCGATTCCCAGGAACGAGGCCGCCGACATGTAGTCGCCGGCGATCGCGAACCCGTTCTGCGGTCCCGTGATCGCGCGGCCGGCGGCGTAGAACTGGACGGCGCCGGTCATCCGCTTCGACGCAAGGTAGGTGACGACCAGGGTAATGCCGACGACGATCGCGAAGATCGCGAGGGCGGTCTCGTTCAGGTCCGCCGCGATCGGGAAGGTCATGACGGCCTCACCTGGTCACGACCCGTGCCGGAATCGGCCGGAGGCTCGGAGCCGGCGGGCGGCTCTCCCTCCACCCGTGCCCTGCGGCCGGCTTCGAGGGCGGTCTCGGCGGCCTTGCTGGCCAGCGGGTCGAAATCGCGGTCGGCCTTCCGGAGGTACGCCCAGCCGAGCCCCCAGACCATGATGAACTGGGTCATGGCGAGCAGGTAGCCGACCGTAAAGCCCTCGTAGATCGACTCGCCCATGAAGTCCTCGGCGTAGCCCGCCAGGATGATGAAGCCGAAGTACCAGACCAGGAAGAAGATCGTGGCGGGCAGCACGAAGGCGCGCCGCTTCCTGATCAGCTGCCTGAACTCGGGCGACTGCTCCGCCGCGATCCAGTCGATCTCGGGGTGGTGATCAGGCCCGGCGGTCACGCCTCGTGGCTCGGACACCCGCTCCCGTTCGTCGGGCATGCATTCCTCCTCACCTCGTCTGCAACGCCTTACTGATCCCCAACTCGGGCGCGCCCCAACCCTCCCGGTGGGCGAGTCTGTGTCCCGTCAGTCCGTGTACAGGGAGGCGCTCACGCGCGCGAGGTAGGTACGCCGCGCGGCCTCGCGGACGTCCCCCAGCGTGCCCAGCCCGCGCGCGGCGAGCAGCCTGGACTGCTTCAGGAAGATCTCGCCGGTCAGGATGGCGTCCCCGAGCGCCGTGTGGCGCCCGACCACGCTGACGCCCAAGCGGGCCGCCATGGCCTCGAGCGAATGGTCCTCCTCGTCGGGATGGACCACGGCCGAGAGGAGCAGCGTGTCGAGCACGGGCTGCGTGAACCGGACGCCGGTCCGAGCCTCCTTCAGCTCGAGGAAGCGCAGATCGAAGGCCACGTTATGGCCGACGAGCACGGTCTCCTGCGCGAACTGCGCGAAGCGCGGGAGCACCTCGTCGATCGTGGGCTGGCCCGCGAGCATCTCGGATGAGATCCCGTGGACGGCCGTGGACGCGGCGTCGACGCGCCGCCCCGGGTCGACGAGCCGATCGAAGGTCTCCTGCCGCAGCAAGCGGCCGTTCACGATCCGGACCGCCCCGATCGAGATGATCTCGTCGTCCGAGGGACTCAGGCCCGTCGTCTCCGTGTCGAAGACGGTGAAGGCGAGCTCGTCGAGATCCGCCTCGTCCCTTTCGGGCTCGCCGTCGCCGGCGCGGAAGAGGTCGAAGTCGTAGAACTCCGGCCGGCTCGAGGCGGCGGGTGGGGTCGGACGGGGGCGATCGGCGGCCGGCTCCGCGACGGGGACGAGCAGCCGCACGCAGGCGGTTCCGGCGTCGGCATCCGCCTGGGGGAAAACCTCTCCGCCGTGCCGGTCCAGCACCTGGCGCACGGTGGATGCCGGCCCGCCGCTGCCGCCCTCGAGCGGCTCGTTCACCCAAGCGCGCAGCCTCTCCCCGATGAGCGCGTCACCCTCCCAGCCGAGGTCCAACCGCGCGTAGCGCCCCGCCTCGGCCAAGTCGAGCGAGAAGCGGGCGATGCCGGCCTCGGCGTGAAGGCGCCGGGCCAGGTGGCCGACTGCGCGCACCAGCGCGTAGCTGTCGACCTTCAGCCAGAGCTCGTCTCCACCGTCCCCCGCGTCGGCCACCACGCCCGCGTCGCGCTCCAGGCTCCTCCGCGCCGCGGCGAGCAGGTCGGAGCCGAGCATCTCCGAGAGCGACCACTGGTCCCCGAGGTAGGCGGCGGATTCCCGCAAGGCGCCGTCCACCCGTTCGCTCAGCGCCTGGGCCTCGTGGCGGATGATCACCGTAAAGCGCTGCCGCTCGTCGGCGCCCATCTGCGGATAGTCGAGCATGCTCTCCACGGCCGCACGGATGTTCGCCACCCCGGCACGGGAGTCCTCGGTCAAGCTTCGCAGCAGCGCGTCTCGCCGGACGCCCGTCTCGGCGCTCTCGGTGACGTCGTCGAGGATCAGCACGAAGCCCGAGGCCTCTCCCTCCCGGTCGCGGACGGGCGCCATGCCGATGCGCAGCAGGCGGCCCCGGCTCGTGCTCGCTACGACACGCACGCCGGGGGCGGCCGCGGCGGTCTCCCCGGAACCGATCCGCTCGAGCGCGTGGGTCACCAGGCGCCGGTCCAGGATCGCGAAGATCGACCGCCCGAGGCCCACGAGGCCGGACGCCGCCCCGTCGCGGCTCAGCAGCTCCTTGGCGGCGACGTTGTAGAGGAGGATGCGTCCGTCGGCGTTGCAGACGAGGACCGCGAGGCTGAGCTCCGACATGAGCGCGGCCAGTTTGTTTCGCTCCTGCTCCAGGTCCGCTCGAGCCGCGGCGATCTGCTCACGGACCCCCTTCTCGGCCTGCTGCGCGCGGCCCGCGAGCTCGTTGAGCGCCCCGGCGATCGCGCGAATCTCCGCCGGGCCGCCCGGTTCCACCCGGTGGCTCGGGTTGGCGGTGGCGATCAGCTCGGCCTCGCGCGCCAGCCGCCGGGGGGCGACGACGTGCTGCCTGAAGAAGAGGGCGACCAGGAACCCGAGGCCGAGCAGGAACAGCAGACCGATGAAGACGCCCAGCGAGGCCTCGCGGCGCAACACCCGCTCGACCACGTCTCGCTCGAGCGGCCGAAGGTCCGAAGAGACGGCGACTGCGAGCACGACGAGACCCGCCAGGACATAGAGGAGCAGCGCAGCCACGACGAGGGCGAACCTCAGCCTTGCGTTCACCGCGCGTCCCCGAGCATGTCCGCCACGCGCGCCACGAGCTCGGCCGTGGAGAAGGGCTTGGTCACGTAGCCGTCGGCGCCGAGCGCGAGGCCCTTCTCTATCTCCACGTCGCGGCCCTTGGCGGTGAGCATCAGGATCTTGAGCTCCGACCAGCCCGTTGCGCGCAGGGTCTGGCACACCTCGAAGCCGTCTCGCCGCGGGAGCATCACGTCGAGCAGCACGAGGTCGGGCCGGAAGCGCTCGACCTCCGCGAGCGCCTCGTCACCGTCGCGCGCGACCCGCGTCTCGTATCCCCGCTGCTTCATGAGGAACTCGAGCGAGAGGACGATGTTCGGCTCGTCGTCGACGATCAGGACCTTGCTCGCCATCACCCCTCCCCCACGACCGTGCGCGCCGGGGCGGCGACCTCGCGCGTCCCGGCCAGCGGGAGCGTGAACGAGAACGTCGAGCCCTCCCCCCGTGCGCTGTCAACCCACAGCTCGCCGCCGAGGTGCCTGATGATCTCGCGGCTGATCGACAACCCGAGCCCGGTGCCCGATGGGCGCTCGCCAGTCGCCTCCGCGCCCTGCCGAAAGCGGTCGAAGATGACCTCCTGGTCCTCGGGGTCGATGCCGGGGCCGTTGTCGCGCACGTCGACCCGAACCGCTCCGTCCTCGACGGCCAGCTCGACGGCCACCCGTCCGCGCTCCTCGTCGCAGAACTTGGCCGCGTTCGAGAGCAGGTTGAGCAGCACCTGCTTCACGCGGTCGCGGTCGGCCGGGACGGGCGGCACCCGCTCGGGCACCCTTACCCGCAGCTTGGCCCGCCTGGGGGCCAGGAACTGTGACGCGGCCGCCGCCGACTCCTCTATCAGCTCTCGCAGGTCCACCTCGGCGATGTCCCATTCCACTAGCCCCGATTCCATCTTCGAGAGATCCAGAAACTGGTTGATGAGCCGGGTGAGCCGCTCGGTCTCATCGACGACGATGCGCAGGAAGCGCGCCCGTTCCGGGCGAGGGAGCTCCGGATTGTCGAGCAGGATCTCCGCGAAGGCGCGCATCGAGGTCAGCGGCGTGCGCAGCTCGTGCGTGACCGTGGACACGAAGTCGTCCTTCAGGCGATCGAGCTCCCGGAGCCGACGGTTCGCCCCCCGGAGCTCGGCGGTCGCCGCCTCCAGCTCGCGCGACTTCCGTTCGAGCTCGCGGCTGTAGGCGATCGCCTGCGAGGTCTCGTCGAGGATGTTCATCACCTCTTCGATCCCGAGCGGTTCCTCCTCCACCACCGAGGCGACCATCACACGGGCGGACGCCGCGCCGATGGAGCCCGCGAGCAGAGTCTCGACGTGGTGGACGAGCTCTGCGTCCGCCTCCCTCCACTCGGTGATCCGCATGCCCCGCTCGCGGGCGTAGCGGGCGAGCGCGTCTCGGGCCCGGGCGGGGCCGAGGAAACGGGCGAGCAGGGACTCGAGGGCCTCGACCGAGGCGGTGCCGCGCCAGAGGCGCGCGCCCTCGCCAGGCTCGCGAAACGCGTCGACGAACAGGGCCGCCTGGCCGTGCTCGGCCGCGCTCTCGCGCGTGAACAGCGACACCCCGACGTAGAGGCCGACGTTCGCCAGCATCGTCCAGAACATTGCGTGCGAGATCGAGTCGACTCCGGTCAGGCCGAACAGCTGCTCGGGTTTAAGCAGCTCGATGCCAAGCGGCCCCTCCGCGAGGAAGCTCTCCGGGAGCCACCCGGAGCGCGCGAACGACGGCAGGAGCAGCGTGTAGGCCCAGAGCAGGAAGCCGGCGCCGAGCCCCGCCAGGGCTCCGTTGCGGTTGCCGCCCTTCCAGAAGATGCCGCCGAGCAGGGCGGGCCCGAACTGGGCGACCGCCGCGAAGGACACCAGCCCGATGGAGACCAGCGCGGTGGCCTCGTGGGCGGCGCGGAAGTAGGCGAAGCCCAGCAGCAGCACGGCGACGATGGTGGCGCGCCGGATCCCCAGGATCAGCCGCCTCAGGTCCCTCCCCTCCGTCACCCGCGCCCTCGCGTGCAGCAGCGCCGGCATGACCAGGTTGTTCGAGACCATGGTGCTGAGCGCGATCGTCTCGACGATCAGCATCCCGGTGGCCGCGGACAGTCCGCCCACGTAGGCGAACAGCGCGAGCGCCTGCTGACCCTCCGCCATCGGGAGCGCCAGCACGAAGGTGTCGGGATTCACGCCGGCCCCGTCGAAACGCACAAGACCGCCAAGGGCGATCGGCAGCACGAACAGGTTGATGACGAGCAGGTAGAGCGGGAAGAGCCAGATCGCCTTGTTCACGTGGCGCTCGTCGACGTTCTCCACCACCGCGATGTGAAACTGCCTCGGCAGCAGCACGATCGCCAGCATCGACAGGACCGTCAGCCAGAACAGGCTGCCGTAGCCGGTGCCCTGATCCCCCAGCGTGAACAGCTTGTCCGACTCGGGCAACGCGCCGGCCTGTCCGAACAGGTCGCCCAACCCGCCGAACATGCCGAAGGTGACGAACAGCCCGACGCAGAGGAAGGCCACGAGCTTCACCACCGACTCGAAAGCGATCGCGGCGACCATGCCCTCGTGGCGCTCGGTCGCGTCGAGCTTGCGCGTGCCGAAGAGGATCGTGAACGCCGCCAGGACGAGCGCGACGTAGAGTCCGGTGTCGGCGAGCAGCGAGCCGGGATCGAGCTCGGTGGACGAGACGATGTTCGGGTACTCGGGCAGGATGCTGAAGGTGTCCGAGATCGCCTTCAGCTGCAGCGAGATGTAGGGCACGATCCCGATCACCGCGATGATCGTCACGAGTCCCCCGAGCAGCGTGCTCTTCCCGTAGCGAGCGGCGACGAAGTCGGCGATCGTCGTGAGGCGGTTGGCCTTGCTGATGCGAATGATCTTGCGCAGCACGAGCCACCCGAGGGCGAACATCAGCGTGGGACCCAGGTAGATCGGCAGGAAGCCGACGCCCGTGTCCGCGGCGCGTCCCACGCTGCCGTAGAACGTCCAGGAGGTGGCGTAGACCGCAAGCGACAGCGCGTAGACGGACGGCCGCGCCACGATGCTTCGCCCTGCCTCCGCGCGCTTGTCGCCGTAGTAGGCGATCGCGAACAGCAGCCCGAGGTAGGCGAACGAGACGACGAGGATGAGGGGGGTGTTGAGCATCCTCGGCCCTTCAGCCGCCGCCGCTCATCCCGACTTCCGCACCACGAGCGCCATGAGCCCGATCAAGATGCCCCAGCTCACGAACAGGTACGCGTAGAGCACGGGGACGCCCAGCACGCTGCCCTCCGTGCTGAAGAGTGAGAGGAGCGGGTAGTTGAAGAGCAGGAAGCCCAGCAGCGCCAGGGCGACCAAGCGCTCACCCTTCCGTCGGTGCTTCACGCACGTCCTCCTCCGGCCATGGTAACTCGCTCCGAACCGCTTCTAGACTGACGCAAGGGGCCATGGAACGCATCGGCGAGCTCGGGCCAGCCCTCGGGGCGGCACAGGGCGTGGAGGCGTCCCGCATCGGCGAGGAGCTCACGACCCCGATCGGGTCGCTCGTGTCGAAGCCGCCGGTCGCCGTCAGGCCGGAGGCCAGCGTGGCAGAGGCCGCACGGGCGATGCGCGATGCCGACGCGAGTGCCGCCCTGGTCATGGACGAGCCGCCCGGCATCGTGACCCATCGCGATCTGAGCGAGCGCGTCCTGGCCGCCGGCCTCGAGCTCGACACCCCGGTCCGCACCGTGATGAGCCGTCCGCTCGAGGCGTTCCCCGCCGACATGCCGGTCTTCGAGGCGCTGCGCCGGATGCTGGAGCTGGGCGTCCACCACCTGCCCGTGACGCGCGGGGAGCGGGTGATGGCCATCCTCAGGGACACGGACCTCCTGCGTCATCAGCTCAGGAGCCCGCTTCCCCTCCTCAACCGGATCGAGGCCCTCCCGCGGCTCGCCGACGCGCCCCGCGATTACTCCCGCGAGCTGGCGAGCATCGCCGAGACGCTCTTCTCCGGCGGCCTCGGCGTGACCCAGATCGGCAGCGTGCTCGCCGCTGTCAGCGACGCGCTGGCACGGCGTCTGCTCACTCTCGCCGAGCGCGAGCTCGGCCCTCCGCCGTGCCCGTACTCGTGGATCGTGCTCGGCTCGGAGGGACGCCGGGAGCAGGTACTCCTCTCAGACCAGGACAACGCGCTCGTCTACCTGGAGGAGGTGAACGACGCTCGCGTCTACTTCCAGTCCCTCGCCGAGTTGGTCGTGGACGGGCTGATCAAGGCCGGCTACCCTCGCTGCCCCGGCGACTACATGGCCACCAGCTGGTGCAAGCCGCTCGCCGAGTGGGAGGCGCTGTTCGGGCAATGGGTCGAGGTCCCGGAGCCCCAGGCCCTGCTCGAGGCGCAGATCTTCCTCGACTTCCGTGCGGTGCACGGCGGGCTCTCGCTCGAGCCCCTCGCCGTGATCCTCGCATCCGGCGGCCGGCGCGCCCTCTTCCTCCACAACCTCGCGCGCGCAGTGCTCCGGTTCCGGCCGCCCCTAGGGCCCCTGGGGCGGATCCGCACGGCCGACGGCTGGGTCGACCTGAAGTCCGGCGGCATCGTCCCGATCGTGATGCTCGCCCGCCTCTACGCGTTCGCCGGCCGCGCCGCGGGGCGCTCCACCCTCGAGCGTCTCGAGGCCGCGGCGGACGCGGGTACTCTCAGCCGGGCGGGCGCGGAGATCCTCGGCGAGAGCTTCCGCTTCCTCACACGCCTTCGCCTGCAGGAGCAGCTCCGCGGCCTCCGCCGCGGCGAGGAACCGAGCAACCGGGTGCGCGTGGAAGCGCTCAGCCCGCTCGAGCGCCGCCGTCTTCTGGAAGCCCTGCGTGCAGTGCGAAAGCAGCAGGACGCCGCGGCCCTGCGCTTCCCCGGCTGAGAGAGGCACCGCCGAGGTTCTTCGTGGCGATGGTCCCTACCCGCGCGCGCAAACCGCGGGTCCGCCGACCCGCGTTCCGCTGCAAAGGACGGTTCTGGCACGACGAACGGCCGCTCGGCGTGGGGTGGGCTGCTTGCGGGAATAAAGGGCAGGGAGGAGGAGCGTTGGAGATCGCTGGGAGTCGAGGGCGAGGCACCGAGGTGCGGCTGACCGTGCCGAAGTCGCATCCGGGAGTGCAAGCAGCGTGAGCGAGCGCGGGCTCGACGTGCTGGTTGTCGACGACGAGGCCCCGGCCCTGGCCGACCTGGCCCGGCAGCTGCGCTCGCTGCCGGAGACCGCTGACGTGCAGACCGCCGCCGGCGGCCAGGAGGCGCTGCGCACGCTGGCCGAGCGCCCTTTCGACGCGGTCTTCCTCGACGTGCGCATGCCGGGCATCGACGGGCTCGAGCTGGCCCGCGTGCTGAAGCGCTTCGAGGCTCCTCCCGCGGTGGTGTTCGTGAGCGCGCACGAGACCGGCGCCGTGGGAGCGTTCGAGCTGAAGGCGCTCGACTACCTGATGAAGCCGGTCAGCCGCCGGCGGCTCGCCGAGGCGATGGATCGGGTGCGCGAGTCGCGCGGGGCGGCGCCGCCGCGCCCCGACGACGTGGTCCCCCTGCCCACCCTGCGCGGCGGCACGCGCCTCGTGCCGCGCGAGTCGATCCTCTACCTGCAGGCCGACGGCGACTACGTGCGCGTGATCTGCGACGAGGAGCGCTTCCTGGTGCGCGGCCGCTTGTCGGACATGGCGAAGCGCTGGCGCCCGCACGGGTTCGTCCAGGTGCACCGCGGCTACGTGGCGAAC
>JBOGXT010000205.1:0-4228 GCA_050694635.1 Thermoleophilaceae bacterium | reverse complement strand
GCCGAGCGCTGGGGCGGGGGAGGGGACGAGCGCCCCTACCTGCCGCGGGCGTTCTCACACGCGCGGGCGCGCGAGGGCCGCCTCGCGTTCCTGCTGGCGGCGGTCGGGCCGGGCACCGAGCGGCTGGCAGAGCTTCGGAAGGGGGAGGGGCTGCACCTGGTGGGCCCGCTGGGGGTCGGGTGGCGCCCGGGCCCTCGTCCGATCCTCGTGGGCGGAGGGATCGGGGTGGCCCCGTTGCTCTGCCTCCAGGACGACCTCGGTCCCGAGCATCCTGTCCTGCTCGGCTTCCGCTCCGCGCCTCACGCCGAGGCGGCCTCGCTCTTCGCCGGCGGGGTCAGGCTCGCCACCGACGACGGCTCGGCCGGCCGCCGTGCCCTGGTCACCGACCTGCTCCGCGAGCAGCTCGACGGCGGCCCCGACGCCACCGTCTTCGCCTGCGGCCCCCCGGCGATGCTCGAGGCGGTCCGGGCGCTTTGCGCCGAACGCGGCGTGCCCGCGCAGCTCGCACTGGAATCGGGCATGGCGTGTGGATACGGCGCCTGCTTCGGGTGCGTGGTGCCCACGAAGGCCGGCTACGTGCGCCTTTGCGTAGACGGTCCCGTCCTGGACGCGGACGCGCTCGACACTGCCCTGTTCCCGGGAGCGGGCCATTGACGGCGAAAAACGGCGCCCGACCCCTCCTCGGCGGCCCGCTCGACCTCTGCGGCGTCCCCCTCGCCGGCCCCGTCCTCAACGGCTCCGGCACCTTCGACGCCATCGCCGCCCGCCGGGCGTTCGGGGACGCCCTGCTCGAGCGCTTTCCCTTCCACGCCTTCGTCTCGAAGACGATCACCCTCTCCCCGCGGCAGGGAAACCCGCCGCCGCGGCTGTGGGAGACCCCCGCCGGGCTGATCAACTCGATCGGGCTCCCCAACAAGGGCCTCGAGGGCTTTCTCGCGGCCGACCTGCCCCAGCTCGCCGAGCTGCCGGTGCCCCTGATCGTGTCGGTCATGGGGTTCAGCCGCGACGAGCTCGCCACGCTCATCCGGCGGGTCGGAGGGCGGGACGAGGTGGCGCTGATCGAGATCAATGTCTCCTGCCCCAACGTCGAGACCGGCCTGGTCATGGGCGCCGACCCCGCCGAGACGGCCAAGGCCGTCGAGACCGTCCGCCCGCTGACCGAGAAGCCGCTCATCGTCAAGCTCACGCCCAACGCCAACGAGCCCGCCGCCGTCGCCCGCGCGGCCGAGGGCGCCGGCGCCGACGCCGTCTCGCTGATCAACACCCTCAAGGGCATGGCTCTCGACCCGCGCACGGCGCGGCCCTGGCTGGGCGGCGCCACCGGAGGCGTGTCCGGGCCAGCGGTGCGGGCGGTCGCGCTCGAGCAGGTCGCCTCGGTGTCCCGCGAGGTCCAGATCCCCGCGATCGGGATGGGCGGGATCGCCACCGGCCGCCACGCGGCCGACTTCCTGGCCGCCGGCGCCGCCTGCGTCGCCGTCGGCACCGAGAGCTTCCGCGACCCCGCCGCCGGACGGCGCATCGCGGCCGAGCTCGCCGGTTGAGGGACTCGTGCGGGCGACCACGATTACTGAGTCCAGGGGTCGCCGCCCCAGACCGACGACGCTCCGAACCCGTCCGGGGGACAGCGCCGCCGAGTTTTCACGGAAGGTGCGGGATGTTCGCGAAACCTCGGCGGAGAGCTGCTCGAAAACCCCTGCAAACGATGAGAATACGCTCAAGCTGCCCGAACCAGCCTCAAGCTCAGCTTCACGTCCAGCTGAATTCGCCAATTTTTCGCGTCTGGGGCGTGGACTCGCGCCGCCCAGCGTGTACTATCGCCGCCCATGCCGGCCGCCTCCCAATCGCCCGCCAAGACGCAGTCGGCGGGCCTGGCTCCCGAGCGTTCGCTGACCCAGCGCATGGACGCTCTCAAGCGCGCGAACGAGATCCGGACGCAGCGCGCGCAGCTGAAACGCAACCTCAAGGCGGGCCGCGAGCAGATCCACGGCTTGCTGCTGGATCCGCCCGATTACCTGCTCACAGCCAAGGTCTTCGACCTGCTGCTGGCCGTCCCGAAGTACGGCCGCGTGAAGGTGAATCGCATCCTCACGCACTGCCGCATCTCTCCCAGCAAGACGATCGGCGGCCTGTCCGAGCGCCAGCGCGACGAGCTCGTCCGCTTCCTGCGCCGATAGCCCCGATCCTCGTCATCACCGGCCCCTCGGGCGTGGGCAAGGGGACGCTGATCAAGGGGCTGCTCGAGCGGGTGCCGGGGCTGCAGCTCGCGGTATCGGCGACCACGCGCAAGCCCCGCGAGGCGGACGTCAACGGCGTCGACTACCACTTCCTGAGCGAGGAGGACTTCGATCGCCGCGTCGCCCGCGGGGAGTTCGTCGAGCACGCCGAGTATGCCGGAAACCGCTACGGGACGCTGAAGAGCGAGCTGGAGCGGCCCGCGCAGGGGATCGTCCTCGAGATCGACGTCCAGGGCGCCCGGCAGGTTCGCGAGCGGCTGCCCGACGCGGTGCTGATCTTCATCGAGCCGCCCTCCTTCGCGGACCTGGAGCGCCGGCTGGCGGCCCGAGCCTCCGATCAGCCCGATCAGATCGAGCGACGGCTGGCCGCCGCGCTCGACGAGCTGAGCGCGGCCGGCGAGTTCGATCACAGGATCGTGAACGACGACCTGGAACGCGCCCTGGACGAGCTCGCCCAACTTGCCGCTACCATGAGTGCGCCGTGATCAAGCCACGTCTCGACAAGCTGCTCGACCAGGTGGACTCCCACTACGCCTGCGTCCTCGTCGCCGCCAAGCGGGCCCGGCAGATCAACTCCTACTACCACAACCTCGGCGAGGGGACCTTCGACGAGTACCCGCCGCCCATGGTGGAGACGGGCTCGAAGAACTACCTGAAGATCTCCCTCGAGGAGATCGCGGCGGGCAAGATCAAGTACCGCTACCGGTAGGAGCACACCGATAGCCTGCGTCTCGCTTCGTCCTCGGTCGCTCGCGTGCAGAGCACGCGTCGCTCCCTGCGTCCTCGCGATACTTGGTTCTCGGCGCGCTCCTACGGCGTAGCCGTTTGATGGCCCGCATCCTGCTCGGCGTATCCGGGGGGATCGCCGCGTACAAGGCAGTGGAGCTGGTCCGCCTGGCCACGAGGGCCGGCCACGCCGTGCGCGTGGTCCAGACGCCGGACAGCCTGAACTTCGTGGGCCGCGCGACGTTCGAGGCGATCACCGGGGCGCCGGTGCTCGTCGACGAGTTCGAGCGCGACCCGGCCCGCGGGGCCTTCCCGGGCGATCCCGCCCGGGGTCACGACCCGATCTCGCACCTCGAGCTGGTCGCCCGAAGCGACGTCCTCTGCGTGGCCCCGGCGTCCGCGAACACCCTCGCCAAGCTGGCCCACGGCCTGGCGGACAACCTGCTCACGAGCGCCGCGCTGGCGAGCGTGGCGCCGCTGGTGCTCGCGCCGGCGATGAACAACCGCATGTGGGAGCACCCGGCCATGCGCGCCAACCTGGACACGCTGCGCGCGCGTGGCGCCCGCATGGTGGGCCCGGACACCGGCTCGCTGGCCTCCAAGGGCGAGTCCGGCGTGGGGCGGCTGGCGGAGCCGGCGGAGATCCTCGCGGCGATCGAGGCGACCCTCACGGTGGGTGGGCCGCTCGACGGCCTGCGGGTGCTGGTCACCGCCGGCGGCACGCGCGAGCCGATCGACTCGGTGCGCTACGTCGGAAACCGCTCGTCCGGCCGCATGGGGCTGGCCCTGGCCGGCGAGGCGGCCCGGCGGGGGGCCGAGGTGCGCCTCGTGGCGGCCAACGTCGGCCTGCCGGCGCCCCCTGGGGTGCGGGTGACCGAGGTGGAGAGCGCCGCCGAGCTGCTCGAGGCCGCCCGCGCCGCCTTCGTCGAGGCCGACGTCCTCCTGATGGCCGCGGCGGTGGCCGACTTCCGCCCCGCCGAGAGGCTCGACGACAAGATCTCCAAGAGCGGCCGCGACGGCCTCGCGCTGGAGCTCGAGCCCACGGCGGACGTGCTGGCCGAGCTGACCGGCGCGCGGCGCCCCGACCAGCTCCTGATCGGCTTCGCCGCCGAGCACGGCGACGGGGCGGTGGAGCGCGCCCGGCGAAAGCTCGAGCGCAAGGGGCTCGACGCCGTGGTGGTCAACGACGTCAGCACCCCTGAGATAGCGTTTGAGGCCGCCGACAACGAGGTCACAGTGGTGACCGAGAGCGGCGATCTGCATATACC
>JBOGXT010000204.1:0-10341 GCA_050694635.1 Thermoleophilaceae bacterium | reverse complement strand
CTCGACGCCGAACTCGACGAACAGCACGGTCACGAGCTTGCGCTCATCCGTGGTGGGCGCCCTGGCCACGGGTTCGTCGGCACGGCGGCGGAGCGGCCCCGGCCGCTGCTCGGCGAGCGAAGGGTCGCCGAGCACCTCGCGGGCCGCGCCGATCAATTCCGTGCACCGGGCGTAGCGCTCGTCCCGCTCCTTGGCGAGCCCCCTCCGGAGCACCGGGTCGGCGCTCGGGTGAGCCGGCAGCGGCGGCGGCTCCTCCTGTACGTGCGCCCATAGCGTCTCCGCCTCCGTCTCCCGGCGGAACGGGGGCTCGCCCGACAGGCACTCATACAGCACGCAGGCGAGCGCGTAGCAGTCGGTTCGGCCGTCGACCCCCTCCCCGCGGATCTGCTCGGGCGCGAGGTAGTCGAGCGTGCCGACCACCCGCCCGGTGTCGGTCGAGGCCCCGCCGAGCTGCTTCGTGATGCCGAAGTCAGTCAGGTAGGCATGCTCCTCCTCGTCGAGGAGCACGTTCGGGGGCTTCACGTCGCGATGCACGAGTCCCCGGCGGTGCGCGGCGTCCAGCGCGCCGGCGATCTGGGCGAGGATGGCCAGCGATCGCTCGGGCGCAAGCCCCCCGTCGCGCTTGAGGACGGACCCCAAGTCGCTTCCCTCGACGAACCGCATCGCCAGGTACAGGTGTCCATCGTGCTCGCCCGCCTGGTAGATCGGCACGACGCTGGCGTGGTCGAGCGACGCCGCGAGCCGCGGCTCCCGGAGGAAGCGGGCCCGGAATCGCTCGTTCTCCGCCTGCTCGGGAGCGATCAGCTTGAGCGCCACCGGTCGCTCCAGCGACAGGTCCCACGCGCGGTAGACGACGCCCATGCCGCCGCGGCCCACCAGCGACACCACCCGGTAGCCGGCGAACGTGGTGCCCGGCCTGATGGCCGCGATCATGCCCTCGCCCCGGTCAGCGACCAACCGAAGCGGGTTCGGGTCTCGGGCGGGGCCAGCCCGCCGGGTCGGGTGCCGCGGCGGACGAACACCGTCGGTGCCGGTCGGGCCTCGGCCAGCTCGGCTCGCGCGCGGCCGAGACCCTCCTGGCGCCAGCGCTCGGAGAGCCCGATCACGAGCAGCCCCGCACCCTCGGCCTGCGCGGCGATTCCGCGCCGCCCGGGGCTGGCCAGCAGCGGCTCGGCAACGATGCCCGCGGTGCGCTGCACTATCAGCGAGGCGTCGGCGAGCAGGCGGCTCGCGTCGCGGCCATCCCCCTTGCGGTCGGCGGCGCCGATCAGCCGCAGGGGGGCATCCGTCGCGCGCGCGAGCCAGGCGCCCAGCTCGAGCGCCGCCCAGTCATGGCTGCCGGCACCGAAGGGCACCATCACCGGACCGTCGCGGAGCGAGCCGCCGGCCTCGACGAGCAGCGCCACGTCGCAGGGTGCTTCCTCGAGCACGACTCGGGCATCGCCGTCGAGCGGCGACGCCCCCGCGTCCATGAGGAGGAGGTCGACGCTCTGCTGACCGGCGAGGCGCACGATGTCCCCGCCTCGCTGCGGCGACGAGAACGCGGCGGTCCTGGCGGCGAGTCCGGCGCCGATCAACCGACCGCGGCGCTCGGCGAGCGCCGCGGTGGTGGCGCCCAACTCCGCCGCCGAGACGATGCCCGCGACGATCAGCTCGCGGGGAGGCTCGGACGCCGCGAGCGGCTCGGCGAGGCGAAGCAGCGCGTCGAGAGCCGAAGGCACGCGCGGCGCCACGAGCAACGCCCGGTCGGGAGCGTGCTCGGCCGGCCGCGCTCCAATCGGCGCAACCGGCTCCGGCGCATCGAGGTCCGGGTCCTGGCGCAGGATCGCCTGCTCGAGTTGCCTCAGCTCTCCGCTCGGGTCGAGGCCGAGCTCCTCCTGGAGCTCGCGCCGGGCCGCGCGGTAGGCCTCGAGCGCCTCGGCCTGGCGAGCGGAGCGGTATAGGGCGAGCATCAGCTGGCAGCGCAGCCGCTCGCGGAGTGGCTGGCGAGTGACGAGCGCCTCGAGCTCGCCGACCAGCTCGGTGTGCCGGCCGAGGGCGAGATCGGCGTCGATCCGCTGTTCGACCACCGCCAGCCGCATCTCCTCGAGCCTGGCGACCTCGACCTGGGCGAACGACTCGTACGCCAGGTCCGCGAGCGCCGGCCCGCGCCACAGCGCCAGCGCCTCGCGGAGCTTGCGCGCCGCGCTCTCCGGGGACGCCCTCCTTGCCTCGGCCGCGAGCCGCTCGAACCGGGCCAGGTCGAGCTCCTCGGGCTCGACGCGGAGCAGGTAGCCGGGAGGGCGGGTGACGAGGCGGCCGTCGCCGAGCGTCTTGCGCAGCCTCGAGACGTAGACCTGGATGCTCTTCGAGGCGGTCGCGGGCGGCGCCATCCCCCAGAGCTGGTCGATCAGGCGATCGGTTGAGACGAGCTCGTTCGCCTGAAGGAGCAGGATGGCAAGCAGCGAGCGCTGCTTGACGCCACCGAGCGCCAGTGGGCGATCTTGCTCGGATACCTCCAGGGGGCCAAGAAGCCGGAAGTCCATTCGCCGTCAAACTGCCGAGTCCCTGCGACCGTAGCACGGCGGGCTACCATCGGCAGGGAGTGTCCGCGCTTCTCGTATCCGACCGGGAACGGGAGTACACGGTGGGCCTGCTGCGTGGCCACTGGCTCGCCGGGCGCCTCACGGCGGAGGAGTTCGAGGAGCGCGTCGCGGACGCCTGGCGGGCGCGCTTCGCCGCCGAGCTCTGGCAGGCCCTGCGCGCTCTGCCCGTGGAGGCTCCGCCCGTGCCGCCCGCCCCGGCCGCGCCCCCCGCGAGGAACGGCTCCGCGACCGTCTCGCTGGTGCTCGGCATCCTGGCCGTGAGCCTCCTGTTCCTCTCGTTCGGCCTGCTCTTCCTGCTCACCCTCCCGCTCTCGGTCACCGCGTGGGCGCTCGGGCGCGAGGCGCGCCGTTCAGGGGCCCAGAACGGGCGCGGCGCCGCGGTGGCGGGCGAGGCGCTCGGCATCGCCGGCACGTTGCTCAGCCTGCTGCTGTTCGCGGGCTGCGCGGCGCTGCTTACCTGACGCGAACGACGCGCCGGGCGCCTAGAGGTTGTCGCGCAGGTCGAACGCCGCGTCGGCGTCCGCGGTCGGCTTGCGGAAGAAGCCGGGGTTCACGCAGTCGAAGGCCTCGGTGTAGCCGTCGTAGGCGCGCTCGACGGTGGAACGGCACTGTGGCAGCGGCATGCCGGTCATCTTCACGCCGCCGAAGCCGTGGCGGGTGCGCTCGGCCTGCTCGAACAGCTCGACGTCGATCTCGCCGCGGAAGACCTTGTTCATGCAGCCCATGAAGCGGCGGCCCGTGTCCTCGTCGTCGTAGAGGTAGAGGTACTGGCAGCCCGACGCGATGCAGCCCGAGGGGTGAACGACGCGATCGCAGAACGAGCAGCACTGCCGGCACTCGTGAAGCTCGGCGGCGGTGCGTGTCTGGAGTGGCTGCCCCACCCGGCCAGTGTAGAGAGAGGGCGCCGTTCAGGCCACGACGCGAGAGGTGCCCTGCAGCCCTGAGAGCTCCGACCGGCACGCGCTCGACGCGGAGATCTTGTACTCGGGCCCCAGCACGAGGCGCCGCTCCCCCACCGCGAGCAGCAGCTCGTGCTCGCCGGGGTGGTGTCCGACGACCTCCTTCAGGTCCTCGAGGAAGCCCGCCGGCACCCCGGGAGACACGTGCAGGGTGAGGCGCCGCGCGACCGCTTCGACCACTGCCTCCTCTGCGGCCCGGAGCACCTCCTCCTCGCTCGGCTCGAAGGGCGTGACCTCCTGCGCGACGAGCTTGGTCTCCCCCGCCTCCTTGTGGTCGACGCGCCCGCGCACGATCACGATCTTGTCGAGGTCGACCTTGTCGGCGTTCGCGGCGTAGGCGGAGTTGAACACGAGCAGCTCGACCTGGCCCTCGAGGTCGTCGAGCGTGGCGAACATCATGGGGTCGCCCTTCTTCGTGCGGATCCGCTTGCACTCGGCGATCATGCCGCCGACGGTGACCCACTCGCCGTCCTTCTTCGCGGCGAGGTCCGCCACCCCGCACTCCACCTTGGCCCTCAGCGCGTGCCGCACCTCCTTGAGCGGATGGCTCGAGAGGAACAGCCCCAGCGTCTCCTTCTCCCACTCGTTCAGATGCTTGCGCTCGTCGGGCGGCGACGGCACGGGCGGATCGTGGTGGGCCACGGCGTCCGGGCTCGAGTCGCCCAGGTCGAAGAACGAGCCCTGGCCGAGCTGGGCGTCCTGCTGCGCCTGGGCGCCGGCGGCCTGGGCGTGGGACAGCGCGTCGAACTGGCCGCGGCGGGTGCCGGGCAGGGAGTCCATCGCGCCGCACTTGACGAGCGACTCGACACACCGCTTGTTCACCGTCTGGCAGTCGACCCGCCGGCAGAAGTCCCAGATCGAGCGGAACGGGCCAGCTTCCTCGCGCGCGCGAAGGATCGCCTCGACGGCCTGGTGGCCGAGCCCCTTGACCGCGTCGAGCCCGAACCGGATGTTCCCCTCGACGACCTTGAAGTCGTGACCGGACATGTTGACGTCCGGCGGCAGCACCTCGATGCCCATGTCCTCGCACTGCGCGACGAAGAACGGCACCTTGTCCTTCGTCGACATCACCGAGGAGATCAGCGCCGCCATGTACTCGGCCGGGTAGTTGGCCTTGAGCCAGGCGGTGCGGTAGGAGATCAGCGCGTAACAGGCGGCGTGGGAGCGGTTGAAGGAGTAGTCGGCCGCCGCCTCGTTGACCGCCCACAGCTGGGCGATCACGGCCTCGGAGGTGCCGCTGGCGCGCGCGCCCTCGAAGAAGCGCTCGCGCAGCGCGGCCATCGCGTCGCGGTTCTTCTTGCCGATCGCCTTCCGCAGGTCGTCGGCCTCGGCGCCCGAGAAGCCGGCCACCGACTTGGCGATCTGCATCGACTGCTCCTGGTAGAGGATCACCGAGTAGGTGGCTTCGGTGATCGGGCGCAGCCGGTCGTCGATGTAGGAGGCCGCGTCCGGGTTGCGCTTGTTGCGGGCGTAGGTGTCGATGTGGCGCATGGCGCCCGGGCGGTACAGCGCCACGAGCGCCACGAGGTCCTCGAACTCGGTCGGCCTGACCTTGCGCAGGGCGTCGCGCATGCCCTCCGACTCGAACTGGAACACGCCGACCGAGTCGCCGCGGGCCATCATCTCGTATGTGGCGGGGTCGTCGAGCGGCAGCGTCGCCATGTCGGGCCGGTCGCCGGTGGACTCCTCGATGATCGCCAGGCAGTCCTCGATCACGTCGAGGTTGCGCAGCCCGAGGAAGTCCATCTTCAGCAGGCCGATCTCCTCGATCGGCTTCATCGAGTATTGCGTGACCACCTTGAAGGCGCGCTCGCCGTTCCCTGGCGCGGCCGCCCCGCGGTCCTCCATCAACTGCACGGGCACGATGTCCGTCAGCGGGCGGTCGGCGATCACAACCGCGGCGGCGTGGATGCCCGCGTTGCGCACGATGCCCTCGAGCCCCCGGGCGGTGTCGATGATCCGGCGGGCGTCGGGCTCGGTGTCGTAGGCGCGGCGCAGGTCCGGCTCGTCCGCGAGGTACTGCTCGAAGGAGAGCGAGCGGCCCATGACGGGCTCGGGGATCAGCTTGGCCAGCCGGTCGCCGGCGCCGTAGTCGAGCCCGAGCACCCGCGCCGCGTCCCGCGTGGCGTTGCGCGGCAGCATCTTGCCGAAGGTGATGATCTGCGCGACGGACTCCTTGCCGTACTTGTCCTCCACGTAGCGCATCACCCGCGCGCGGCCCTTAACGGAGAAGTCGATGTCGATGTCCGGCATGGACACGCGCTCCGGGTTGAGGAAGCGCTCGAAGAGCAGGCCGTAGGCGAGCGGGTCGACCTCGGTGATGTCGAGGCTGTAGGACACCAGCGACCCGGCGGCCGAGCCGCGCCCCGGCCCCACCGAGATCCCGCTGTCCTTGGCGTACTTGACGAAGTCCCAGACGATCAGGAAGTAGGCGGAGAAGCCCATCTTCTCGATCACGTCCAGCTCCATCTCGAGCCGCTCCACGGCCTCGGCGGGCGGGGGGTCGCCGTAGCGGGCGCGAAGTCCGGCGTTCGCGAGCCGGCGCAGGTAGCCGGACTCCTCCTCCCCCTCGGGGGTCGGGAAGCGCGGGATCAGCATCTTGCCGAGCTCGATCTCGACGCGACAGCGCTCGGCGATCTCGAGCGTGGTGGCGAGCGCCTCCGGCCACGGTGCGAAGTCGGAGGCCATCTCAGCCGAGCTCTTCAGGAAGAACTCGTTGCTGTCGAAGGACAGCTTGGGCTGCTCCAGAGTGCTCTTGGTCTGCACGCAGAGCAGGGCGCGGTGGTTGTCGTAGTCCTCGCGCCGCAGGTAGTGGACGTCGCCTGTGGCCACGAGCGGTCGCCCGACCTCCCGGGCGATTCGGACGATGGCGTCGTTCGCCTTGTCCTGCTCGGCGATGCCGTTTCGCTGGAGCTCGAAGAAGACGTTGTCCGGGCCGAAGACCTGCAGCAGCTGGTCCGCGTGGGCGCGGGCCTCGGCGGGGTTGTCCTCGACCAGGCGGCGGCAGAAGCGCGACTGGAGGCAGCCGGTGAGCGCGATCACGCCCTCGGAGTGACGGGAGAGCAGGTCGAGGTCGACGTTGGCCTTGCCGCGCCGGTAGCCCTCGAGGTAGCCCGCCGAGCTGAGCTTGACGAGGTTGCGAAAGCCGGCGTCCGAGCCCGCCAGCAGCGTGAGGTGATTGCGCTCGTAGCGCACGGCCTCGGTTCCGCAGTCGTCCACGAAGTAGGCCTCGAGCCCGATCACCGGGTTGATGCCGTGCTTGCGGCAGGCCTTGTAGTGCTCGACCGCCCCGTTCATCACTCCGTGGTCGGTCAGTCCTAGGGCGGGCTGCTCGAAGCCGGCGGCGCGCTCGGCCAGCGCCTCGATGCGACAGGCGCCGTCGAGCACCGAGTACTCGGAGTGGACGTGGAGATGGGCGAAGCTCATCCGGAATCCTGAGAATACGTCTGGCATCCGACGGCTCGACAAGGCCCGCGGATAGAGACCGCTCGATGCGGAAATAGGGCGCCCGCGGTCAGCGAGAATCCGACCGGGCCGCGTCATACCGTCGAGCCGAAGATGTCGGGGCAGGCTCAACCGGGACGCGAGGTGGAGACGCCGCACGCGCGCTGGCAGACGGTGATGGCCAACCTCCAGAGTCTCGGGAACGTCGCCGCGGTGCTGGCGGCGCTCGTCGGTGCGCTGTATGTCGTCGGGGCGGTGGTCATCGGAGTACGCCTTGGGCTCAGAGACCTGCCGTCGAGTGCGGTGGTCGCCCAGCTTCCGCGCGAGTTCCTGCTCTCGACCGGCCTCAACGTGGTCCTCCCCGCGCCCGCCGTCGCGGTAGCGGTCTACGCTTCGGTTGCCCTCGTTGTGGGGCAAGGCAAAGCGACGGTGGCGCGGCGCTCCGCCGTGCTCGCTGCCTGTGTAGCGGTCGCATCCGCCGGCTACTACATCTGGAAGGATCCGTTCCCAGCCAAGATCTGCTCTGAGGCGGGGGGCGCCACCGCCGTTGGGGACTTCATCGGCGAGACCGGCGAACGGGTCTACATCGGCGAACTCCGCGATCGCGAGGGCCGGCGCCGAATCGCGTCCGTGCCCGTAGCTCGCGTCGGCCAGCTGCTGATCGGAGGCGGCGCGCACGGGGCGCGGTGCCCCAAGGCGTAAGCAGCAGCTATTCGGCTGCGAGGCGCCGGCGCCGCTCGATCTCCGCCTCGGTCGGCTCGTCGAATTCGAACGACCCGGGGTTGACGTCCCCCGCTCGTTCGTAGGTGTTGATCGTGACGCCGGTCTTCGAGACCTTGCTGTCGACCAACCTCAGTGCGGCGGGGATCGTGCCGTCACCGAAGAAGCGCTTGCCGGTGCCGAGCACCACGGGGAAGATCCACATGCGGAACTCGTCGATGAGGTCGTGCTCGAGCAGTGTCTGGATGAGACCCGGGCTGCCGTGAACCTGGATCTCGGGGCCGTCCTGGCTCTTGAGTGTCGCGACGTATTCGGCGACGTCGCCTTTGATCAGGGTGGAGTTGCTCCACTCCACCTGCTCCAGCGTCGTGGAGGCGACATGCTTGCGGGTGCTGTTGAGATGGTCGGCGATCGGGCCGTCGGTGTACGGCCAGTGCGCGGCAAAGATCTCGTAGGTCCCGCGGCCGAGCAGCAGCTCGTAGGGGTCGGCCTCCGCCATCTGCCCCATCATCTCGTCGTCGAAGGAGTTGACGCCCCAGCCGCCGTGCGTGAACCCGCCGGTCGGGTCTTCGTCGGGGCCGCCGGGCGCCTGCATGACCCCGTCGAGCGACATGAACGTGTTGACAGCGAGCTTTCTCATGTCATCTACAACGTAGATCCGCGAGAAACTCATCGCTGGAGCGTCGGCCGCACGCCGAACGCCGGAAACAGCCCGGGGAACACGAACGAGGTGATCTCCGCGACGCGTCCGCCTTCGATCCGAAGCACGTCGAGCGCCAGCGGCCGGTACTCCGATTCGCCCGGCCGACGCAGGTAATGGGCGGCCGCGGGCTGCATGTTGGCGCGGGCGACGACGCTTCGCAGATGGCCGAACTCGGGGTCGAAGCCCTTCCGCGAAGCGATCAGTATCGCCTCGCGCCCCGCGTACCAGGTCGGGTGCGGAGGCATCGTGAGGCGCGCGTCCTCCCGCAGGAGCTCGGCCAGCGCGTCGGCGTCGGCCCGCTCGTGGGCGTCCACGTAGCGCCGCAGCAGCTCGCGCTCCTCCTCGCTCAGCTCCGAGGACCGCGCCCACTCCGTGCGCCGCTCACCCAGGCGGTCCCGAAGCGTCGCTCGGGCCCTCTGCAGCGCGCTGGTCACCGAGCTGACGCTCACCTCGAGGAGCGACGCCGCGTCCTTCGCCGACCATCCGAGCACGTCGCGGAGGATCAACACCGCCCGCTGTCTCGGCGGCAGGTGCTGGATCGCCGCGATGAAGGCAAGCGCGATCGTCTCACTCGCCACGACCACCGCACCGGGCTCGTCCTACACGGGGGAGATCGGCTCGAGCAGCCGATCGGGATACGGCTGCAGCCAGGGAAGATCGGCCGGAGGCGAAGGCGGCGCGGCCGGGTCGCCCGCCGGCTCCACCTGCGTCGGCAGCACCCGGCGCGGCCTGCTGCGAAGCACGTCGAGGCACGCGTTCGTCGCGATCCGGTAGAGCCAGGCCCGGAATGAGGAGCGCCCGTCGGAGCCGAAGTTCGCGCGCTTGCGCCACGCGCGCAGGAATGTCTCCTGGACGAGATCCTCGGAGTCCTCGAACGAGCCGAGCATCCGGTAGCAGTGAACCTGTAGCTCCCGTCGGTGGCGCTCGAAGAGCGCGGCGAACGCGGATTCCTCGCGCGGATCCGCCCGCTGCTCGGCTGAGCTCATCACCGGATACGACCGCCGCCCGGCGAGAAACTCATCGCGCGCCTGCCAGCGCAGCTAGTCGTCGCCCGAGGCGGCCTTCGCGGCGGCCAGCCCGGCCGCCAGCACGAGCAGCACCGTCGCCACCGCGCCCACCTTTATCTTGTTCTGCGCCATCTTGCGCTTCGCGACCCGTGTGCCGATTTGCCACACGAGCCAGCCCAACACGGTGTAGCCCTTGGAGCTCATTCCGACCCTTTTTCCCGGTTGCGCACGTTGTACGCCATTCGCGATTGGAGCGACCAGAGCTCGATGAAGCCCGGGCTCGCCTGCTGGGAGAACAGCCCGCCGGACTCGCCGAAGCCGGCCAGCGCCGGGTCGTAGAGCGCGTTCGGAGAGCGGCGCGCCACCGCGCGGCAGCCGCCCTTGTACAGCCGCATGGTCACCTCCCCCGTCACCTGCTCGTTCACGGCGTCCATGAGCGCGTTCAGGTCCGACAGCAGCGGCTCGTACCAGAGGCCGGCGTACACGAGGTAGGCCCAGTGGTCGTCCAGGTGCGGCTTGAACGTGTTCTGGTGGATCGTGCCGACGAGCTTCTCGAGCTCCTTGTGGGCGGTCAGCACGAGCGCCGCGGCGGGCACCTCGTAGATGTCACGCACCTTCAGCCCGACGATGCGGTCCTCGATGTGGTCCACGATCCCGGCCCCGTGCCGGGCGCCGATCTCGCCGGCCCGCTCGAGCAACTCCACGAGGCCGAGCCGCTCGCCGTTCAGCGCCACGGGGCAGCCCCGCTCGAACTCGATCCGCACGTCCTCGGGCTCGTCGGGCGCCTCCTCGGGCCTGGTCACGAGCTGGAAGACGTCGTCGTCGGGGGCGTGGGAGAGGTCCTCGATCCACTTGCCCTCGGACGAGCGTCCCCACATGTTGTCGTCGATGGAGTAGGGGGCGCTCTCCGTGCCGCCCTTCAC
>JBOGXT010000203.1:0-2239 GCA_050694635.1 Thermoleophilaceae bacterium | reverse complement strand
CCGGCGGCGCGCTCCTCCCGCTCGCGCATGAGGTAGAAGAGCGAGTAGTCGACGCTAACCGCCAGGCCGATCAGGAGGATGACAGAGTTCGCAGCCTCGTCCATCGCGAACAGCCGGCTCGGCAGGGCGAGGAGCCCGATCGCCGCGAGCACCGCCGACAGGCCGACGAGGAGCGGGATCCCGGCCGCTACGAGCGCGCCGAAGACGACGACGAGGATCCCGAGCGTCACGGGCACCGCCGTGTACTCGGCCCGCGGGAAGTCGGCCTGGATCGTCTCCTCGAGGGCGAGCTGCGCGCTCGCGTCGCCGAAGGCCTCGACCCGGAACCCGGCGTGGCCCTCCTGCACCGCCGCTAGCAAAGCAAGCAGCGGCTCCACGAGCGTCACCGCTTCCCCCTCCGCCTCCGCGAGCTCGAACCGCACCAGGGCGGCGCGCCCGTCCTCGGAGACGAGCGGCGGCTGGACGCCCGAGACGCCCTCCCGCCCCGAGACCACGCGCACGACGTCGGCCAGCACGGCCCGGAACGCCGGATCGGTGGCTGTGTACGCGTCGCTCGTGACGAGGACCGACTCGTCGGCGGCGTCGGCGAAGCCGCCGGCGGCGAGGATCTCCTGCGCCCGCTTCGACTCGCCGACCGCGTTGTCGTCGGGATCGAGCTGCGTCGTGCCGAATGTCACGCCGATCGCGGCGGCGGCGGCGACGAAGGCGAGCCAGCCGAAGATCGCCGTCTTGCGCCGGCGGGCGCTCCAGCGGCCCATGCGGGCCGCGGGCGTGGTGCTGTTCTCGAGTAGGGACATGTAGAGCTCCTGGTCGACAGAACGAAGGTCGACCAAGCCTGGCCCGCGGAGGCCGCAGCGCCTATCCGGAATGCCCCCGATCGAACCCGGACTCAACCCCGAGCGCTGCCCCAGGACGGGACGGCCGCTGGGGCTCTCGGTCAGGCGACCACCTTCGCCAAGGCCGCCTTGACGGGGAGACGTCGATGGTGAGCCTGACGGCGTCGCCCATCCCGGCGAATATCCCGTTAGTTTACCGTTCAGGCAACGATGGCATCCCGCGTCCATCCCGCAGGAGGTTGCCGGAAGCTCCCGCCAGCCCCCGGCAATCCCCGCAAGGCCATGGCGAAGAAGCCCTGCTCTCGCCGGTAATCCCCGCCTATTCCCGGCCAGGCCAGAACTACCAAGACCGGCCTGTCACGCCGGAGGTCGCGGGTTCGAGTCCCGTCGCTCCCGTTTCTCCGTTCGCCCTGCAAATCCACGCCTTGCGTTGTCTGTTTGGGCATCCTCACGACGATCTCGGGCAGCAAATGGGCAGCACTGTCGTAGCCGGGGCCGCGCCGTTCCCTGGCGAAAACGCCCTGCAAAACGCGTCATTCTATGGGGGGAGGAAAGTCGAATCGATTCGAACCGGGTCGAGCAGACGGCTGATCGCCGGTCAGCCGACGACCGTCTTCTCCTCGACAATGATCAGACCGGTCTTGTCCATGTCGAGAAATCTCCCCGCATCCTCGACGGCGGCTCCCATTTGGGGTGAGTTCAGAGCTTCGTTCATCACCTCGTCGCTTTCGAACCACAGCTCGCCCACCCCGTCACAAATCGGCTCACCCGGAGCGGACATGACGTGGTTCTGAACCCACCTCGTCAGCCCCGGGAGCTCTTTGAGGATCGAAGTGTGGCGCTCCCCACTCCACTCCGCTAGGGAGTGCTCCCGGGTCAGATCGGCCCGACGGTGCAGAACGAAGATCACTTTGGCCATGTCATCGCCTCCTATCCGATGGGACCGCATCCAACTGCCAGCGGGGCAACCCGCGAGCATCGGCGAAAACCCCTAACTCTGGGCGGAACTGCGCCCCAGGCTGCGGGCGGCGTAGGCGGCTGCCTCCGACCGGCTGCGCAGCTCGAGCTTGCGGAGCACGCGCGCGACGTGGTGCTCGACAGTCTTGCGCGTGAGGAAGAGACGCTCGGCCATCTCACGGTTGGAGAGGCCCTCGCCGAGGAGCCTGAGCACTTCGAGCTCGCGTTTCGTGAGCACTCCGATTCCCTTCGGCCCCGCGCGGGCCGCCTTTACGCCGAGCGAGCGTAGAAGCGCGGCCGCTGCGTCGGCATCGCGGCCGGCGCCGAGCTGCTCGAAGAGGGTGAGCGCGGCCCGCGCCTCCGCGACCGCGGTTTCGCGCTCGCCCTCCCGAGTCACCTCTGCCAGGAGAGCGTGCGTGCGTCCCGCCTCGAACGGCATCTCCAGA
>JBOGXT010000202.1:0-2607 GCA_050694635.1 Thermoleophilaceae bacterium | reverse complement strand
ACGGGCCGCGCGGAGGCTCGGAGCCTCCGCGCGGCCGCGTGTCGCAGCTGTGCTTTGTGCTTCCACTCAGCTCCCAAGCGCCGACTTCGCCTTGTCGGCCTGCTCCTGGCTCATCGGGACGATGGCGGACCCCTCCGAGATCGCCTGGTAGTTCTCGACCACGTAGTCCATGAACGCCTTGACCTCTGGCCGCTGAAGCGCCTTCTGGCTCGGGTACATGAACAGCGGGCGCGACAGCGGCTTGTACTCGCCGCTGGAGATCGTCTCCTGGCTCGGCTTGACGCAGCCGTCCCCGGAGTCGACCCCGACCAGGCCCAGCTTGTCCTGGTTCTGCTCGTAGTAGGAGAAGCCGAAGTAGCCGAGGCCGCCGGACTCGCCGGAGACGCCCTGCACGAGCACGTTGTCGTCCTCTGAGGGCTGGTAGTCCTTGCGCGTGTTGCCCTCCTCACCGTTGATCTCCTCGGTGAAGAACTCGAACGTCCCGGAGTCGGTGCCGGGGCCGAACAGGGTCAGCTCCACGTCCGGGAGCTTGGGGTCGATCGCCGAGAGGCTGTTGACCTTCGAGCCCTGCGACCACAGCTCCTTGAGCTGGTCGGTCGTCAGGCAGTCGACCTTCAGGTCCGGGTTGGTCGCGACCGAGATGCCGTCGTTTGCGACCTGGACCTCCGTATACTTGACGCCTTCCTTGTCGCAGATCGGCACCTCTTCCTCTTCGTCGATCGGACGCGAGGCGTTGGAGATGTCGGTCTCGCCGGCGCAGAACTTCTCGAAGCCGCCGCCGGTGCCGGACTGGGCGACGGTGATCCGGACGCCGGGGTTCTCGGCCTGGAAGGCCTCCTGGGCGGCCTGCGCGAACGGGCCGACGGTGCTCGAGCCGTCGATCCGGATGGTGCCGGAGAGGTCGCCGCCTCCGCCGCCGCTTCCCGAATCCTCATCCTCACCGCAGGCGGCGGCGCCGAGCGCCAGCATGCCGCAGGCGGCGAACGGGAGGAGCTTCCTCATGGTCTTCTCCTTACGTTCGTTCATGTCGGCGTGACGCTGGCACGGAGGCGGCCCTCAGTCTGTTACCTGCGTGTCGCCGTCTTGTGAAAGAGATGTGAAGCGGTAGCCGAAGCCGAAATGCGTGTGGATCAGGCTGCGGCCCGGCAGCGCCTCGGCGAGCTTGTGGCGCAGCTTCCCGACGTAGACGTCGACCGAGCGGTCCGACTTGCGGTAGGGCTCGCCCCAGACCACCGAGTACAGCTCCTCCCGGGAGACGATGCGGTTTCGCCGCTCCACCAAGGCCGTGAGCAGCTGGAGCTCCCGGACCGTCAGCCCGAGCGGCTCGCCGTCGACCAGCGCCACGAACTCGCGGGGCCGGATCTCCAGGTCGCCCGCCCTCAGTTGCGTTGATGCCTCCATGGTCCGCGAGGCTCCCAGGCTCGTGCGTAAAGTCCGTTACTTCGGCGTTTCCTCGCTGTGAAGATGCTGTAAAAGCGGCGTCTCGCGTCCGGCCGGCGCGTACACTCCGAGGCCGATGCCGGATATGCGTCTAGCGATCCTCGACTCGGATTCGGGGTTCGTTCGCGTGCTGGTCAAGCGCGCGGGCGATCTGGGTTGGCAGCACCGGCGGCTCGAGGCCCCTCCGCGCATGGAGGACTTCGTGGCCATGCGCGTCAACGCCCTGGTGGTCGACCTCGCGCTGCTCGGGCCCGGGGCATGGGAGTTCCTCGAGCGGCTCACCGGCGCCCTGCCCGGCCTCGGGATCGTGGTCTGCACCGGCCGCTCGAGCGTGTCGCAGCGCGTGCGCGGGCTGCGGCTGGGCGCCGACGACTGGGTCACCAAGCCGTGCCACCCGGAGGAGGTGCTCGCCCGCGTGGAGGCGGTGGTGCGCCGCCGCAAGCGGGCCACCGCCCGCGTCGAGACCGGGCCGCTCGTGGCGGGCGCGCTCGAGATCCGCGCCGACCAGTTCCAGGCGTTCGTGCGCTCCACGAGCATCGACCTCACCCGGCGCGAGTTCGAAGTGCTGCAGCTGCTGGCGCAAGCCAAGGGCAAGGTGCTGCAGCGCGAGGAGATCTACCAGGCGGTCTGGGGCTACGCGATGGCCCACGGCGACCGCTCGGTCGACGTCTTCATCCGCAAGGTGCGCCAGAAGCTCGAGAAGGCGTCGCCCGACTGGAGCTACATCCACACGCACTTCGGGGTCGGCTACCGGTTCGAGCCGGAGTCGCTCGGCGGGGTCGACGCCTCCGAGCCTCTGGTGGCCGAGGTGCCGCAGCCGCCGCGTGAGGAGCCTGCCGTCGAGGCAGCCGCCCTGAGCGCGACGACTGAACGCCTAGGGTCGCTCTAGCGTACCCAGACGTTCACCCGGGGCGCGGCCGATCCTAGGCCGCGACGGCCGTGCCGGGTTGGATTCCTCGGGTGAGCAGCGCCCGCGGTCCGGCCTCGACGAGCGCGCCGGCGGTGGCCGGCGCCACTCCGGCCTCGAGCAGCGTCCGGTGGGCCAGTCGGAGTGCCGGCGGGCGGCTCGGCCCGTGGGCGTCAGAGGCCACCACCGCCACCAGGCCGTCGGCGAGCAGCTCCCAGGCCGACCTGCGTGCGTCCTCGCCGTGGCCGCCGGTCAGCGAC
>JBOGXT010000201.1:0-3637 GCA_050694635.1 Thermoleophilaceae bacterium | reverse complement strand
GAGCTGGACGCCGAGCGAGGCGACGCGGAAGTCCCACAGCAGGTCGGCCGGGAAGCTGCGCGGCACCTCGTTCACGCCCGGCAGAAGGGCCGCGACCACGGCGACGGTGACCACGAAGACGAGCGCGCCCGCCAGCGGGCCGGCCCGCCGGGCGATCCGCCACCCCGCGAGCAGACTCAGGAGCGAGATCGCGATCAGCGTGACGTAGAGCTGCGTGCGCTCCCCGATCGTTGCGGGATCGCCGACGGCGGGCGGGTTCGCCGGATACTTCAGAAACGGCACGAGCACCACCGCGACGAACAGCGCCCCCGCCAGCCAGAGCGCGAGGGACGAGTCGCTGCGCGCCGCGGTCCGGCCGCGCACCGCCGCGAACGCGAGCACGTACAGCCCGCCGATTCCCAGCCCGTACAGCCCGGTCGCCAGGAACAGGCCGGCGCGCTGGCCGTCCCGGCTCACAAGCGGCTCCCCGGCGGGCGCGCCCACCGAGGCCTGCTCCTCGATCTCGATCGCCCGCTCCACGCCCGGCTCGCCCACCGCGAAGGCGAACGCGCCCGCCGCGAGGCCGGCGAGCAGCCCGCAGACGAGACCGCGCACGAGGAATGCCCTGACCGTCGACCCAGCCATCGCTATCTCCCCTCGGAGCCGCTAGTGGCAGGGGACAGCCAGCAGGTGCCGGCCGTCGTGCGCCATCTCGTGGAGCAGGCTGCCGGTCTGCGAGACCGCGCCCTGATCGAGGCCGATCAGGTACACCAGCAACAGGAACAGAGCGGCGAGCGGCGTCCAAGGAGCGAGACTCCGGAGCGGAATCGGCTCCAACGCGAGCGTGTCATTCATGTGAACCTCCTTCGGGATCGAGCGTCCCGGATCGAGGGTCTGAGGCGGGGCGAGTCTTCTGGCTCCCGGATCTCGGCTCGCCCCCGCCTTCCCGGCCCTAAGGCCCGTGGCTTCGTGGGGGGTCACTCCCCGGTCACAGCGGCGCGACCGCGCCGGACTCTCACCGGCTTCCTCGCGCCCGTCTCCTAGTTGACGCGCGAAGCTACCTGATCCGCGAGGGCCAAAGGAAGGCCACGACGATCGGAGAGGGCGCAGTTTGCGGACGTTTTCTGAGCATGTGCCGCCCCGGTTGAGCGCGCCGGCTGAAAAATCCCCACCTATGCCGGTTGAAAACTCCCCCCTTCGGGCGGGCGTGAGACTCGTCCGATGGGGGCCCGAACCCTCGCTCGGTCAACGACCAGGCGAGGAGGAAGGAGTGCTCGAGGTCAACCCCAGCGACGAGCTGGAAGAGCTCCGGGCCCGCACCGGCTCTTTTCCTCAGCCGAGGCTATGCCCGTCCTCGACTTCACCAACCGGCGATCCCAGAATCCGACCTGGGCCGATCACGCGCCCTCCGCCAGCGACCTGAGGGTCTCGAGCTCCAAGTCCAGACCGCGCAAGCCCTGCTCCCACTGCTCTGTCGAGGTGCCCGGCATGCGGGCCAGCACGACGATCACGTCGGCGCCGTCGCCGTTGGGCACCACCCGCATCGGCAGCGGCGGGCCGAAGTCCGAGCCGAGCGGGGCGAGGTAGACGTCCATGATGCCTCGCTCGACATCGGCCTCGTGTCGGTAGCGGATCTCGCCACCCATCATCGGCACCGGCGCGATCCACTCGTCGCCGTCGGCCCGTCGCAGCGGCCCGGAGTAGAACTCGGTGCCCCATTCGTGCGCCCGCGCCGGGTCGGCCACCAGCCTGGCCACTTCCCGGAACGGCGCGTCGATGCTGATCTTTGCCGCGTGTGTCTCCAACACCGCCACTGCTCCGCACCTCCTGATTGTCAGCCTGCTTGACGAAACTGGCAGGATAGTTGGCGTCCCTGCTATTTGTCAAGTAGCTTGTCAATTATGTCCAGGGCTCCGAACGACGGTCCGCGCGTCAATCTGGGACGCCTGCTGCTGTCCGGCTTCAGGTGGTTCGACGACGGCCTGCGGCGCAACCTCGCGGCGCAGGGATGGCCGCCGATCAGCTCGGGCCAATCGCTCGTGTTCGCCTACCTCGATCCGGGCGGCACGACGATCTCCGAGCTCGGCCGCCGGATCGGGGTCAGCCGCCAGGCCGTCCACCAGATGACGACCGCGCTCGCGGCCGCCGGGCTGGTTGAGCTGCGCCCCTGCCCTGGAGACGCCCGCAGCAAGCTCGTCGTCCTCACCGCCGAGGGGCGCCGCAGCGTGCCCGCGGCCCTGGCCATCTTCGACCAGCTCGAGGAGCTCCTCGCCGCCAGGATCGGCAAGCGCCGAGCTGCCGACCTGCGCGTCGCGCTGGAGGCGGACTGGGGGTCGCCGGCCGACCTCGACGATCCGGGTCAGTGACCCGGCGTGAGCCGCTACCCCTCGGCGAAGCCGGCCGTGTGCCCGAAGCGTGCCCCCAACGGCGCTCGCAAGCTGGGCGTCCGAAAGGTGTGGCTCGGGCCGGCCCGGCTCGGCAACGTGGACCTGACCCTCAATTAAGCTGACAACCTCGCGCCCGGCTTCGTCCACGCCAAGCAGCCGGGGCGCGCCCGTGAACCCGACCGCATCCTCCTCGGCGAGCTCCGGCGGGTCGTGCGCGGGCGCGGGCGGCTCGCCTTACACGAGATCGTCGCCGGGCCGGGCGGCGAGGTTCACTTCCCGGTGCCATGGGCGCGGGGACCGGAGATCAGTTTCCTGGCCTCAGCGGAGGAGCTTCGGGCGGCGGTCGAGCACAGCCGGTTCCGGGTGCTGGCGTGGCGGGACACCACGGCGCCCTCCCTGGAGTGGTTCCGCGAGCGGGCGTCGGCCCTGGCGGCCGGCACGACGCCCGCGTTGGGATTCCATCTGCTACTCGGCCCGGACGCACCACAGATGTTCTCCAACCAGGTGCGCAACTCGAGGAGAACCGGATCCGGTTGGTTCAGGCCATCGCCGAAGCGAGCTAAGACGTGGCGGGGGCGCGCATCCTGTATTCGCCCACAGACGTGGAGCGCTGGTAGCCAGAGCACGACGATCAGGGCGCGCAGCCGCGAGCCATGGCGATCCTCGGTGACCTCGCGCATCACGGCGATGATCTCCTCCACGGTTGGCGGGTCGGCGGGGTAGCGCAGTCCCTTGTTGCGCGGCGGGCGTCCGGCGTGATGGCCCGGCAGCGTCGCAGGCGAACGCCGACGACCGGCCGAGTCAACAACTGATGAGATGGTCATGGGAGCCTCCTCCCATCGAACAGCGGGCAGAGGCCGCTGCTCTACTAGCGCTGACGCGGGCCTGAGACGTCGCGCACTGGTCCGCTTGTTGCCCCGACCGCGGGCTCTACCCTGCGAGGGGCTCGGGCGCCGGTTCGACGAGCCGCGCGCCTTGCGCCAGCAGTCGTTCTGCCGCCTCGGCGAGCTCGCGCACGATCTCTGCTGCAGGTTGGACGGCGCGCACCGCGCCGGTGGACTCGCCGGCGTAGAATGGCTCGTCGATCTCGATTGCCGCGCCGAGCACGCGGGCGCGGATCGGGACGCCTGGCGGTGCGAACCGGTCGGGTCAGCAGGGTGTCCTCGGCACGAGCGGCGACGAGCGCCTCGACGTAGCGGGGGTCGGCGCCGGCCTCAGCGGCCGCGAGGAAGCGCGTCCCGACCCGCACGCCGGCAGCCCCGGCAGCGAGC
>JBOGXT010000200.1:0-2425 GCA_050694635.1 Thermoleophilaceae bacterium | reverse complement strand
GGCGAGCCTCGTTTCGACTGGGAGGACCGCTCGACCTGGGAGCCGGTTCTGGAGGGGGTCGGATCGGCGTACGTCTCCCATCTTTTCGACGCGATTGCGGGCGCCGCAGAGACGCTGGGCTCGTTCGCCGACCTGGCCGTGGACAGCGGCGTTCGGCGTCTGGTTCTGTTGTCTGGGCGCGGTGAGGAAGAGGCCGAGCGTGCGGAGCTGGCCGTGCGCGACTCCGGCGCCGAGCTGACCGTCTTGCACTCGACCTGGTTCGCCCAGAACTTCAGCGAGGACTACTGGCGGGACCAGGTCCAGAGCAACGAGGTTGCGCTTCCGGCCGCGGACACGCCCGAGCCGTTCGTCGACGCCGACGACATCGCCGACGTCGCGGTCGCGGCGCTGACCGACGATCGGCACATCGGCGAGCTCTACGAGCTCACCGGGCCCCGGCTGCTCACGTTCGCGGAGGCGGTCCTGGAAATCTCCCGGGCGGTGGGCCGCGAGATCCGCTACGTGCCGATCTCGATCGAGGACTTCGCCGCCGCCGCTGGCGAGCAGGGCGTTCCGAGCGAGGTCGTCGAGATGCTGAGCTTCATCTTCGGTGAGGTCCTCGACGGTCGTAACGCCCGCCTGGCCGACGGCGTGCAGCGCGCCCTCGGCCGCGAGCCGCGGGACTTCGGCGACTACGCACGCGACGCGGCCGCCACCGGCATCTGGAACCCGAGGGCCACCCGGGCCGCTTGACGTCATCCGAGTCCAGACACCCACGACAGCCCCACTGGGGCGGAAGGAGGCCGACATGGCCAGCAGCACCACAAGCCGCAAGCCCGCCAACGAAGACCGAGAGCGGTGGGATCGGGACTACCCGGAACGAGCGCTGGAGAACCGCCCCACCGGGGACGACCCGACGGGCGCCGACCGCAACGCGGACATCGTGCTGGGGGCGGCCGTGATCGCAATGGGGCTGTTCGCGGGGCTCTTCTACACGTTCACGGCCACTGTCATGCCGGGCCTGACCGCGGCCGACGACCGCACGCTTGTCGATGCGATGCAACAGATGATCGACAAACCGGTCTTCCCACTCACCTTTCTCGGTGCTGGGGCGCTCGCCACGGTCGCCCTCGTTCAGGCGCGTCGCTTCGGCTCGGCCAAGATCGCAGGCTGGCTCGTCGCCGGCCTCGCCTTCTATGCGGTGACGGCCGTCATCACCTTCGCAATTCATGTGCCGCTCAACGAGGAGCTGAAGGAGGCGGGTGACCCCGCCCGCATCGAGAATCTAGCCGCTGTGCGCGATGATTTCGTGACCCCCTGGGTCGCCTGGGACATCATCCGGACGCTGGCATCGACGGCGGCCTTCGGCTCCCTTGTCTGGGCGCTCGTCTTGCGCGGACGCACGGGGCGAGCGGAGCATGGCGATGTCCGGGCCTAGCGTCGGCGGCATGACACCGAGGAGCCAGCACACGCCGGTCGCCATGCTGAACGTCGTCGGTCTGGTCGTCGCGGCAGCCGGGATCATGATCCAGTACGTATCGGGCGTCGACTACCCGACGATTCCCCCGGGGCCGATCATCCTGCTGGCGGCCGCCGCCGTGGTGGCGTTCGGGCGGTGGCGCTGGAGCCCCGTCGTCGGGCTGGTCGCAGCGCTCGTCCTGTCGATCGGCGGCGCGATCGCGACGATCGTGGGCAACGGCTTTAGCGAGACGCTCGGCGACCCGGGTGAGGTCGGCAGCTTCGCCGGCGCGGTGATCCAGATTGTCGGACTTGCGATAGCGCTGCCGGCGGGCATCGTCGCGGCGAAGCGCAGTTCCCGCCGAGCTGGCGTCGCCGGTCGGCCGCGTGGAGCGCAAGGAACGGCCTCGGAGATGTCGTGATCGAGACGCGGGCGCTGACCAAGCGTTACGGCGACTCGATCGTGGCCGTACGCCACGCACCGGCTCCTGGGCTGACTACCCCCGGATCGTGGGATGGCGCCGCGTGCGATCCCCGGGTACCAACAGAGCGGATGAACGACTCAAAAGCGGATGCGCGCGGAGACGACACCATGGACGCGCTGGACAACCCAGTTCTGCCGAAGTCGGCGGGGCGAGATACCAAGCCGTCGCCACGCGAGCTGGTCGAGAGCGCGCGAGGTAAGCACGAGGCCGAGGCATGAGCCGCCGGCCGTCGAATCTCCGTCTGGCGGTCTGCCCAGGCCAGCGCCGCGGTGGGCTGGTGACGAAGCGGACGGTTTCCGCTGAGTCCCAGTGACCTGCTCGTGGTCCCATTCGTGGTCCCATTCGCAGACAAACTGCGGTGACCTTGCATTACCTAGCTAGGCGCTCCGCGCCGACGCCGACCGCGGTCGCCACCAGGGCGCAGACCACCAGGAGGCCCACCCCGCCGCCGGCGGCGAACCCGCGCCGGAGGAGGCCGGCGTAGAAGCTCGCCGGGGCGAGGC
>JBOGXT010000199.1:0-1685 GCA_050694635.1 Thermoleophilaceae bacterium | reverse complement strand
CTCCGCGACTTCGAGGCCGTCGACGGCGGCGGCCTCGACGCCGTCTGGCTGTGACCGCCACCGAGGCCTACTTCGTCACGCGCACCATGCGCGCGCTCGAGCTGCTGGCCTTCGGGCCGGTGTCGGTGCGACAGCTGGCCGCGGCGTTGCAGATCCACGAGCGGACCGCGCGCCGCATGCTCGGGCGCCTGGTCGACGAGGAGTACGTGACGCGGCTCGACGAGCCGCGCCGCCGCTACGTGCTGACGCTGCGCGTCGCCGCGCTCGCCAGCCAGGCGGTGAAGCGCAGCGAGCTCGCCCGCGTGGCGGCGCCCGTCGTCGCGCTCCTGCACACGCAGACGGCGCTGACAGCGCACCTCGTCTCGCCGAGCTACGACTGCGTGCTGTGCCTCGTGCACGGCGCCGAGGATGGGACCTCCACGCCGCGCCTGGGCGAGCTGGTCCCGGCGCACTGCACCGCCGGCGGAAAGGCGCTGCTGGCCGGGCGCGACCGCTGGCGCGAGAGCCTGCTGAGCAGTCCGTTGCGTGCGTACACCGACCGCACCATCACCGACCCGGGCGCCGTCGAGCGGGAGGCCGCTACGACCCGCGAGCGCGGGTACGCGATCGAGGACGGCGAGTACCGCCCCGGCGTCCGCGCCCTTGCTGCCCCGGTCCATGACGGTGCGCGGGCCACGATTGCCGCGATCGGGGTCAGCACGAGCGGCAACGTCGACGTCGAGGCGGTGAGCGATGACGTCACGCGCGCGGCCGCCACGCTGAGCTCGGCGCGGGCGATGCCGGCGGACACCGCGGCCCGCCTGAGGAGCGGCTGAGCGCGGCGGTCTCAACGGGCGGGTGCGCGTTCCGGGCGACCGAGGATGCGCCGGCCACGGGCGCTGCCAACCCCTTGCGGGGTGCCCCTCGCAGGCTCGGTGATGGCGCCCTGAAGGGCCGGCGCCAAGGGCGCCATGAACGCGCACCCGCACGACCATGAGGGCCAGCCCGGGACCGTCTACGTGCTGCACTTCGAGCCCGCCTACCACCATGCCCGCCACTACATCGGCTGGGCGGTGGACGTCGACGCCCGCGTGGCCGAGCACATGGCCGGCGCCGGCTCGCCGCTCGTGCGTGCCGCGGTCGTCGCGGGCGTGCGCGTCGAGCTCGCGGCCACGCTCCCGGGCTCCCGCTACCTGGAGCGGCGGCTGAAGCGCTGGCACAAGACCGGCCAGTTCTGCCCGCGTTGCCGCGCCGCGCGCGGCGGGAAGGCCCGCTGAGCCCGCTCACCGGAAATCGCTGTCAAGCGCGGCAACGCGCCAACTCTATGCCGCGTCACGCCGCGACGCACCACGTCCCGGACGGGCAAGAACCGCGCTGTAGAGCCGAAACCGGCGATCCGGGTTGAGACAATGTAGGGGAGCCCGGGCTCTCGTTCTCACCAGCCGCCTCCCTCGGGAGGCCGACCAGAAGGGAGCCCACCCATGATGGCGATCGACGATCTGCTCGACCGCGGCCGCGACGCCCGCCGGCGCCGCGACGAGGCAGCGAGCGAGCTCGCGGCGGTGCTGCAGGCGCTCGAGGGCCTCGCCGGCGTCGACCTGCTCGACGCCACACAGAAGCGCGAGCTGGCCCGTCTGCGCGACCGCCCGCGAGCCAAGCGGGCAAGCCGCCGGCGCAAGGCGCCGACGTCGGCGAGCGCGTAGCGG
>JBOGXT010000198.1:0-1865 GCA_050694635.1 Thermoleophilaceae bacterium | reverse complement strand
GACCGTGACGCCGGCGGCGTGCGCGCTGGTCGGCGTGGAGCCGGAGGAGGTGGCGCTGCTCGGGCGGGCCGCCTGAGAGGAAGGGGGCGGCGCGCGGCAAGCTCGCTTGCGCGCTTGTACTTTCGGGTGCGCTTGGCCCATAGTGCTCCGCAGGATGGCCAACTCGCAGGGCCACGACCCCGTCGTTCAGTTCGACGAGTTTCGGGACGCCCCGTACGACATCGGGCGCTGCCGCAAGGCCGTCGAGGAGCTCGTCGCGGCGGCGGATCGGGCTCCGGTGGTTGCGCTCGCGCAGGAATTCATCCGCACCGAGCGCGTCGACGAGGTGCGCGCGTGGGGCATGAACGTGCTCGAGCGCCTGCCCGACCCATCCTCGTTCGACTTCCTGAGCGACTTCCTGAACTCCGTCCCCGAGCCCGCCAGACGCCGGAGCGCCAAGTACTCGCGCATGTACGCCGTCAATGCGCTCGAGGTCATCGCCACGACGGAGCCCGAGCGCCGCCGGCTCTACCAGCTGCTCGAGGAGCGCTGGAGCGACGACGACGAGGACGCCCTGCCACGGGCGCTCGCAGCCGCGCTCGGGCTCAAGCACGGGCGGCGCGAGGCCCGCGTGCAGCTCGAGACGATGTTCCAGCAGGCGGCCGGGCGCTACTGGTACCCGTTCATGATCCTGCGCGCGCTGCGCGAGTGCCCGGTCGAGCCCGCGGTGCCCTTCCTGCTCTCTCTGATCCGCGACGGCGACGGCTACATCGAGATCCGCCACCGGTCGATCGAGCTCCTCGCCCGGTTCGCCCCGACGCCCAGCACCGTGCGCGCCGTGGGCGAGGTGCTGGTCAACGACCCCAACGAGTACCTGCGCCTTTCCGCGGCCGTGACGCTTGGGGAGCTCGGACAGGCGTCCGCCCAGGCGGACCTGATCGTGGGCGTCACGGATGCGAACGCCGAGGTCCGCGTCCGGGCCGCGACCGCGCTCGAGCGCTGCTCGGGTCGCGACCAAGCCGTGACGGCGCTCGTGGCCGCGGCCCTTGCCTCACCCCACGCCAGGCAGTCGACGAGCCGCTTCGTGGACGCCCTGCGGCTCGTCGACCCCGATCGCACCCGGTCGACGGAGGTGCTCAGCAAGGAGCTCGGCGCGGAGGACCGCGGCCGGGCTCAGAGGGCCGAGGGCATCCTCCTCGAGCTCGGAGGCTGGTCCGCGGTGCAGCGCTTGAGCCAGCGGCGCGCGACGCTGGACCAGCTCGACGCGCTGCTCCAGGAGTCGGAGGCCGTGGTCCAGCGCACGTTCGAGGCCACCGTCCGCCAGGCGCAGCGGAACTTCTACTTCGCGCTCGGTGTGAACGTCCTCGTGGTCGCGGTGGGGCTGGCGCTGAGCGTGATCGCGATCCTCCACCTGATCGAGCAGCCGGAGGACATCGAGGCCTGGCTTTTGCCCGGAGGGGCGGGCGTGCTGGGGATCCTGATCAACCTGGCCTTCAACAACCCGCGCAAGAACGCCCGCGACGACCTGGCCACGCTCGTCAACGTGAACGTGCTGTTCCTCGGCTTCCTCCGCCAGCTCAACGAGATCGACGCGACCTTCAAGCACGCGTACATCGAGGGGCGGGACTTCGGCGCGGACGACATGCGGGAGACGGTCGCGCGAATCGAGTCCACCGTGGGCCGGACGCTCAGCCTGACGAGCGAGCACCTGAGTGCCTCGGCCGGGCCCAACGGGGCGGTTGCCACGGAGGCCTCCGCGGAGGAGGTCAGGCCGGCCCCGTAAGCAGCTCGGCGAGCGTCTCGCCGACCGCGACGGGCTGCGGCTCGAAGCCGTCGAGCTCCGATTGGTCGCTGCCGTCGCTCTGCACCAGCGCCGCGTCCAGCTC
>JBOGXT010000197.1:0-2807 GCA_050694635.1 Thermoleophilaceae bacterium | reverse complement strand
GGGTTCTCCTCGCCGGAGAGGAGCCCGGGCTGCGCGACTTCTTCGCGGCGATCGACGCGGCGGAGCCGCCGCGCACGGTGGCGTGGGCGCTGGCCCGCTTCGAGATGGGCTCGGCGCGGGGGCTGGAGGCCGAGGCGCTGTCCGACTACCTGCTGGGCCTGCGAGCGCTCCTGGACGCCACGAGCGACGCGGGCGAGGCGAGCCTCGCGCTGCGCGTGGCGGCCCTGTGCGCGGAGGAGGGCCGCCGCAAGCTCGTGCAGCGGCGCATCGAGGCGGCGATCGCACTGGAGCGGTTCGTGATGGGAGGCACCCCGCGCGTCCGGCCCGCCGAGAACCCGCCGCGCGAGGTCGTCGCGGAGGTGGAGGGCCACCTGCGCGCGCTGCTGCGCGACGTGCTGTGCGGCTACCTCGAGGTCGACCTCAAGGGCGTGGCCGACGACATCCTGCTGGAGAGCTCGCCCGAGCCCCCTGGGTCACCCGAGCCCCTCGGCGAGATCCGTGCGCGGGACCTGCGCAAGGAGGCGCCACCGCCCGCCGAGGCGGCTCCGCGCGCGGAGCCCGAGCAGGACACTGCGGAGCTTCCCGCCGTCGGCGTCACCCCGTCGGCGGACTGGGGCAACCCCGACGACTGGTCGGCGCCGGTCTAGTCACGCCCTGAATAGGTACTCGTCCATCCGCCGCAGGCCGTCCAGGTCGTGCACGTCGTCCTGGAGGTGGGGCACCTCCACGATCGGCTTGCGGCCGATCTTGCGACGCAGCTTCGCCAGCCCGGCCCGGTCGCGCTCGGCCAGGCGCCGCTCGTCCTCGTAGGTGCGCTGCACCTTGCGCGCCAGGTCGTCGCCCAGCAGCGACGCCAGCGCGTGGGGGTCGGCCGCAGCGCCGCCCTGGTGCACCCGGTTGGCGATCACCCCGGCGAACGGCATGCCCGCCTCCATGAGGCGGTGGTGGAACCAGACCGCCTCCTCCAGCGCGTGACTGCGCGGCGATGTCACGAGCACGAAGGCGGTGCGGCTGTCGGCCAGCAGCTCGTTCACCAGCGCGGCGCGCTCGCGAAAGCCCTCGGTCATGGCCGCGAAGGAGCGGAAGAACTCGGCCAGGTCCGCGAGCAGGTCGATGCCGGTCACTCGCTTCATCACCGAGAACACCACCCCGGTGCCGCGCCCGAGGAGCTTCAGGCCGATGCCCGCCGGCGCCGTGAAGAGCTGCAGCGTCCGGGAGTCCACGAACTCGGTCAGCTTGCGCGGCGCTTCGAGGAAGTCGAGCGCGCTGCGGGTGGGGGGCGTGTCGAGCACGAGCAGGTCGTAGCGGCCCTCCTGGTGGAGCTCGTGCAGCTTCTCCATCGCCATGTACTCCTGCGAGCCGGCCACCGCGTTGGAGAGCTCCTGGTAGATCCGGTTGGAGAGGACCGCGTCGCGCGTGCGCTCGTCGGGCGCGTGCCATTCGACGATCTCGTCGAACGTTCGCTTGGGGTCGAGCATCATGGCCCACAGCTCGCCCTCGAGCCCGTCGACCTTCACCTGGCGCTCCTCGTTGCCCAGCTCGGGCAGGCCGAGCGAGTTGGCGAGGCGCCGCGCCGGGTCGATCGTCAGCACCGCCACCTTCTTCCCGCGGGCGGCCATGCCGAGCGCGATCGCCGCCGAGGTGGTCGTCTTGCCGACCCCGCCGGAGCCGGCGCAGATGCAGACCTCCTTGCGCTCGAGCCAGCGCTCGATCACAGCGCTCGCTCCAGCCGGCGCGCCAGCTCGTCGAGCTGCTCCACGCCGAGCTCGGGCTCGAACAGGAAGGGCAGCGTGGCGACCGGGGCGTCGAGCCCGCGCCGCAGGCGGCGAAGCTGCGAGCGCTGGCCACGCACCCGCTCGTGCTCGGCGAGGGCCGCGCGCAGGGCGGCGGATGCTTGACCGGCTGGGCCGGCGCCATCCCCGGCGGCCGGCTCCGCCTCGCGCAGCCGCTTCGCCTCCGCGCCCGTGAACCGCTCCGGGTAGAGCCCGTTGACGATGGCCCGGTCGATCGCCATCCCCATCTCCTCGCCGAGCCGGCGCTCGAGGTCCAGGGTCTCGTTCACGGGCATCTCTTCTGGAAGGGCCACCACGACGACGCCCGTCCGGCTCGCGTCGCGCAGAAAGCGATCGATCTGGCGCGCCTGGCGGCGGATCGGCCCCACGCGCGCGACGCCCGCGTACGTGGAGGGGGCGCGCAGCATCGCGATCCCGTGGCCGGTGGCCGGGGCGTCCACGATCGCCAGGTCGAAGACGGAGCCGCCGGTGCGCCGCTCGAGCTGCGCCAGGTCCCAGATCTTGCCGATCGTGACTAGCTCGGACAGGCCGGGCGCGGCCGCGCTGAGGTAGCGGAACACGCTCGAGCCGCCGAGCACGCCGGCGAGCGTGCCGGACTTGAGCTGGTAGCGAAGCCACTCCTCCTTGGCCAGCTCGGGGTCGACCGAGACCGAGTGGAGGTCCGGGGCGAGCTCGCGCTCCTCGTGCCCGGAGGCGTCCACGCCGAACAGCCCCGCGAGACGCTCCTGCTCGGCAACCTCGCAGATCACCGTGCGCTTGCCCGCCCGGGCGGCGATCAGCCCGAGGGCGGCGGCGACGGTGGTCTTCCCAACTCCGCCCTTGCCGGTCACGACGACCAGCGGTTTGTCGAGGAGCGCGGGCATGGGGCGACGGATTGTGGCTTAGCCTGCCTCCCGGTGACCGAGCTCGAGCGCGCCATCAGGGCCCAGCCGGAGGAGCTTCGCCGCCTCGCCGGGCTCGAGCTGTCGCCGCGGGCGCGCCGGCTGGCCGCCGGTGAGCGACTGTGGCTGGTGG
>JBOGXT010000196.1:0-19871 GCA_050694635.1 Thermoleophilaceae bacterium | reverse complement strand
CGGACGCAAAGGCATGGCGTCATCGGCGACGACAGGGCGGGGACGCTGGGGCGTGACTACGCACAACGAAGCCGACGACGGGCGCCCAAGTCGCCGTCTCAGCGGGTTGGCCGCCAGAGTGGCCTTTCGCCCGCCTATCCGGGTGACTTGCGGATGTCCTGACCAGGGAAGAGCGTGTTCCTCGTGTGCCCCTGGTGTGCCCTCGATCGTTCGTGCGCGGACCCACGAGACGACCGGACTTCGCTCTGGGACTGAGATGGCGAGGGCCAGAATCGAACTGGCGACACCACGATTTTCAGTCGTGTGCTCTACCAACTGAGCTACCTCGCCCGACGTAGCCCGAGCGATGGTAGCGGCGCCCTCTACGCCAGGCCGTCCACCTGGTACTCGCGCAGGAAGCCCTCGAACAGCCGCCGGTGGCCCTCCTCGTCGTGGAGGATCTGGATCACCATGTCCTGCGTCACGGGATCCTTGCCCTCGCAGAACTCGATGATCTGATTGTAGTGCTCGATGGCGCCGGACTCGGCCTCGATGACGCCCTTGATCACGTGGACGATGTCGACCTGGTCGTCGGGCGGCTGGAGGTACGACTGCTCGGCGTTGAAGTCGAGGGAGCCGGGGACGACGCCGTAGAGCTCCTTGATGCGCTCGCCGAACTGGCGTGCGTGGCCCAGCTCCTCCTGGATGTCCTCCTCGAGCGACTCGATGATCTCCTGCGCGCGCACGCCGTCCGGGTTGATCGAGTTCGCGACGTAGCTCATCACGGTCTCGATCTCCATCCAGTACGCCTTGGTGAGCATCTCGATCAGCTGGTCGCGCTCTTCCCGCATCCCCTCGATGAGGATGCCGTGGCGAAGCGATGTGGTTGTGTCTGCCATGGTCTGAGAGTACCTAGGCCATGGCCACCGAAACCGAGCACATCCCGCATCTCGAGCGGCCCCCGCGCTCACTCTGGAACCGCCTCCTCGCCGAGCCGGAGCGGGCGCCCGAGCACATCGCGCTCGCGGCCGCCGATCGCTTCGGCCCCCAGGCAGAGGAGTGGGTCCGGCTCGCCGGCGCGGGGCACACCCCGGAGGAGCTCGCCAAGGTCGCCTTCAAGAAGCACGTGCGGCTCGCCCGCGTCGAGGGCGGCGTGCTCGGCGTGGGCGGCGCCATCACCGCCGCGCCGGACGTGGTCGCGCTGATCTGGATCCAGAGCCGGATGATCTTCTACGTCGCGGCGGCGTACGGCTACGACCCGCGCCACCCGATGCGCCCCGCCGAGCTGCTGGCGCTGCAGGGCGTCTACCCCTCCCCGGCCGAGGCGCGTGAGGCGCTCGACGGGATGGGCAAGCCGATGGCACAGGCCATGGTCGAGAAGGCGATCTCGTCCCGCAGCACCGATCGGCTGCACCGTCGCCTGCTCAAGTACCTGGCCAGGCGGATGGCGCGCCGCTACGCCGGCCGGCTGATCCCGTTCATCGGCGCGCCGATCGGCGCGATTCAGAACGGCAACGCGACGAGGGAGATAGGGCAGCTCGCGCTGTCCTACTACCGGCCAGGAATCAGCGCGGGTTCGGGGGCGCGAGCCCCCGGTTGACGTCTACTACGCGCGCCCGTAGACGGGCACGGCGGCGCCGCTCGTAGGCGCCGACTCGTCGGAGACCAGGAAGCGCACCACCTTGGCGATCTCCTCGGGCCGGACCCACTTCGAGTGGTCGGCGCCGGGCTGGGCCTCCCGGTTCGCGGGGGTGTCGATCACGCTCGGGAGGATCGCGTTGCAGCGGACGCCCTCGCCGCGGTACTCGACGTCCAGGGCCTTGATCAACGCCAGCACCGACGCCTTGGCCACGCTATAGGCGGCGCCGCCCGAATAGGGACGAAGCGCCGTGCGGGCGGACACGCAGACGAACGCCCCGCCGCCGCGCTCCATCAGCCGCGGCATCGCCGAGCGCGCGAGCAGGAACGCCGGCGTGAGGTTGAGCCGCATCAAGCGCGAGAACTCCTCCGGGTCGGTCTCGTGCACACGCGGGCCGTCGGCGAACCCGCCGACCAGGTTGGCCACCGCCTCGAGGTCGTCGACCGCGTCCACGGCCGCCTGGGCGGCCGCGGGATCGAACAGGTCCGCCTCGATCAGCTCGACCGGCTCGGCGGCGAGCCGCTCGCGCTCGGCCTCCACCACCCAGGTCGCGGCCACCTCGTATCCGGACCCCGCCAGCTCGTGCACCACGGCCGAGCCGAGGAAGCCGGTGCCGCCGGCCACGAGCACGGCCATGTCAGAAGCTCCCGGCGGGGGGCGACTCCATCGTCGTGCACCCTATCCCGTCCGAATCCAGGATTACCGTGGCAAGCCCGATGGAGCAGCCCACGCTCATGCCCTCGACGTGCTACGTGCGCGACTTGGCGGACGGTCAGGAGGTCAACTCGATCTTCGTCGTGAGGGCCCACAGCCGGCGCCAGAAGCGCAACGGCGAGGGCTTCCTGAAGCTACGGCTGGGCGACCTGTCGGGCTCGATGGAGGCCGTCGTCTGGGAGGACGTCGAGGAGCTCGCGCCGGTCTGCCCGACCGGGGCGATCGTGCGGGTGCTGGGCCGCTATTCGGTGGACGAGCGCTACGGCGCCGGCCTGACCGTGCGCCGGATGCGGGCCGCCGCCGAGGGCGAGTACGACCTCGCCGATCTCATGGAGGGGTCGCCCGTCCCCTACCCCCAGCTGTGCTCCGATCTCGAGTCGCTGGTCGAGACGATCCAGCGCCCCCACCTGCGCGACCTGCTGGGTCGGCTGATCGGCCCCGCCTACCACGAGGCCCCCGCGGCCAAGTACTACCACCAGGCCTACCGCCACGGGCTGCTCGAGCATTGCCTGTCTGTGGCGGAGGGCGTGAGCGCGCTGGCGGCCAAGTTCCCCGGCATCGACAGGGACGTCGCGGTGGCCGGCGCGCTGCTTCACGACATCGGCAAGGTCGAGGCCTACACGTCGGTCAACGGCGCGATCGAGCTCACCGACGCCGGCAAGCTCCTCGGCGAGATCCCGCTCGGCTACTACATGGTCCGGCGGGTGATCGAGGACATCGAGGGCTTTCCCCAGGAGGACGCGGACCACCTGCTCCACATCGTCCTGAGCCACCACGGCAAGCTCGAGCATGGCAGCCCGGTCGTGCCCTGCACGCGCGAGGCCACGCTCGTGCACTTCCTCGACAACCTCGGGGGAAACCTCGGCAGCTTCGACCGGATCGAGCGAACGCTCGCCGACGGCGCGCGCTGGTCCGACTTCGACCGCGGGATCTCGACCTCCGCGTACTTCGCGCCGCGCGCCGCCTGAGCGGGCCGAGCACCGCTCAGCGCTAGGCTGGGGAGCCATGTCGCTCACCATCGGCACAGGCCCGCTGGCGCCCGGCGCGGCGGGAAACTTCAACTCACCGCTCGAACTGCCCGAGAAGCTGATCTTCTTCGATCCGTACCTCCCGCGAGTCCGTGCGATGTTCGAGGGCGAGACCGTGGTAGACAGCCTGAGGACCCGCCTGCTGCACGAGAGCGGGCGGCTGCCGGTCTTCTACTTCCCGCTCGACGACGTGCGCCAAGAGCTGCTCGAGCCGTCGACCAAGTCGGTCGATGTCGCGGCGAAGGGCACGGCGTCGTACCGCTCGCTGAGGGTGGGCGACCGCAGCGCGGCGGACGCGGCGTGGGTGTTCGAGGAGCCCATCCCGGAGGCGGGCTTTCTCGCCGGCCACGTGGCCTTCGAATGGTCGGCGATCGACGAATGGTTCACCGAGGACGAGCAGGTCTTCGGCCATCCCCTTGACCCGTACAGCCGCATCGACGTGCTCAAGACGACCCGGTACGTCCGGGTCTCGCTCGAGGGCGAGCTGCTGGCGGATACGCGTCGCGCCAGGGTGCTGTACGAGACGGCGCTGCCGCCGCGCTTCTACATCCCGCTCGAGGACATACGCGCCGAGCTCCTGGTGGCCAGCCCGAGCCGCTCCCGCTGTGCCTACAAGGGCTCTGCCTCGTACTGGCACGTGCGCGTGGGGGACCGCGTCGTCGAGGACCTCGTGTGGTCCTATCGCGACCCCGAGCACGACGCCAAGCGGGTCGCGGACCACTACTGCTTCTTCAACGAGCGGGTCGACCTCGAGGTGGACGGCGTGCGCGGCGAGCGCCCGAAGACCCAGTGGTCTCGCGACGCCGGCGACGACCGCGGCGGCGGGCAGGCCCTGCGCGGGCTGATGGCCAAGGGCTGAGCTCGCCGCGCGCTCAGGTGACGGCCAGCGCCTCCACGCCGACCTCGGCCTCGAGCGCGTCGACGACCGCCGGGTCGAACTGGTTCCCCGCCTGGTGGCGCAGCTCCGCGAACGCCTCCCGTGGAGGGCGCTTCGCGTGGTACGGCCGCGCCTCGGTCATCGCGCCGTAGGCGTCGCAGACGGCCATGATGCGCGACGCGACCGGGATGCGCACGCCCGACAGCCGGCTCGGGTAGCCCGAGCCGTCGACCCGCTCGTGGTGGTGGCGCACGATCAGGGCCACGGCCTGGAGCCCCGGCACGCCCGACGCGAGCTCGGCACCCCAGACCGGATGGTTTCGCATCAGGCGCCGCTCGGAGTCGGACAGTGGACCGGGCTTCTGCAGGATCTCGCGCGGCACGCGCAGCTTGCCGACGTCGTGGAGCAGCGCGGCCAGCTCCAGCTCGAGCAGCTCCACGGCGTCGAGCCCCATGCGGACGCCCGTCATGCGCGCAAGCTCGACGACCGTGTCCGAGTGCTCACGCGTCAGACCGTCCCACACGGCGAGCGCGGTGGCGAGCGCGTCCACCTGCGCGGCGACGGTGCCGGCCAGCTCCGCCCGCCGCTCGTATCCCGCGAGCGCGGCGCCGGAGAGCCAGGCCACCTCGCCGAGCAGCTCGAGGTCGTCCACGGCGAGCACGCGCGCCGGGTCGCGCGTACCGACCGCGAGGGCCCCGCGGACGCTGCCCTCCCAGCTGACGGGAGCCGTGGCCATCAGCCGCACGCCGCGCGCCACCGACGCGCCGGGATCGTCCATCGTGCCGTTGGGCGGCGGCAGGACCGTCGGCCGCGAGGAGCTCAGCATCTGGCCCATCACCCCGGGGTCGGCGGGCAGCCGCCAGCCGACCTGCTCCGGGTCGCTGCCGCGCGCGGCGGCCACGACCACCTCCGCGGGGTGGTCGGGGTCGCGCAGGAGCAGCCAGCTGCGCTCGAGCCCGAGCAGCACGCGCACGTAGCTGCAGAGGCGGTCGTGCACCAAGCCGAGGTAGCCGGTCTCGACGAGATGCGCGACCCGGGGATGCGGGCCGGCCGGTTGCTCGGCGACCGGGCCGGGTGCGAGCGCGACCTTTTGCTCCTCGACCGCGCGCGCGGAGAGCACGTCGTGGCGGCGCCCGGCGCGCAGGCTGGGACGGATCAGGACGAAGACGAGCAGCGCCAGCAGGCACCAAACAGCGGATACCACCAGCACGATCTCAGCCGACGACATTTCCCTCCCGACAGCGTGGACCGGGGATGTTCCCGCTCCGAGGCGGTTTTTCTCGCTTCGGTTCGCCCTTGCACCGCCCCGGACGGGTAATCCGCGCAAAGCGTGCAGATTTCCGCAAATTGCGAGGGTGGAGTTGCCGGGGGCGGCCCTCGTGGGGTTTCCTGCTTATCCTCGAGACGCCGGAAGCACCCGGCTCGGCCGGGTGCGCACGGAAGGAATCGATGGCGAAGGACACCGAGAAACTCATCCGACAGCTCTCGCTGATCTCCTTCTTGATGGCCGAGCGCCGGCCGGTCTCCGCGCTCGAGATCAAGCAGGACGTCGAGGGCTATTCGCAGATGAACGACGAGGCCTTCGCGCGCCGCTTCTACGCGGACCGCGCCGAGCTCGAGTCGCTCGGAATCCACCTCAAGGTCGACAAGCCCGCCGAGGGCTACTACGAGGCCGAGAACTACTCGCTGCCGCCGGAGAACTTCTACCTCTCGGCGATCGAGTTCACCGACGAGGAGCTCGGCGCGCTGCGCATGTCGCTGTCGCTGCTCGACGGCGAGTTCGCCTACGCCGAGCCGCTGCGCCTCGCCCTCCAGCAGCTCTCGTGGGGAAAGCCCTCGCCGCTCGACGCCCCCGAGGAGCGCTCGGTCACGCTCGCGGTGAAGGCCGGCGCCGGCAGCCGCGACCTGTCCCAGCGCCTCTCGAAGCTCGAGACCGCGATCTTCCGCCGCAAGACGATCGTGTTCGACTACTACACGATCGGCCGCGACGCGCAGGAGGGCCGCAAGGTCGACCCCTACCACCTGCTCTACAAGGGCGGGCAGTTCTACCTGATCGGCTGGGCGCACGAGCGCGGCGCGCTGCGCGTCTTCCGCGTCTCGCGCATCCGCGGCAAGGTCGGCTACTCGTCCAAGGCCGAGCACGACTTCAACCGCCCCGAGGACTTCGACCCGCGCGACTACGCGATCCGCACCGACTGGCAGCTGGGCGAGCCGATCGGCCGCGCGCGCATCTGGCTGTCGGACCGGATCGACTGGCTGGCGCTGCGCCACTTCGGCCACGCGGGCGAGGTCGGCGATGCCGAGGACGGCGTGATCTTCGAGACCGACTACGCCAACGCCCGGCAGATGGTGGCCTGGGTGCTCGGCCTCGGCGAGCACGCGCGCATCGACGCTCCGCCCGAGCTGGTCGAGGAGGCCCGCCGGCGGCTCGAGGCCGTGATCGAGTCCCACACCGAGCTGCCCGAGCTCGCCGCGCCGGTGGAGCGCGCGCCCGAGCCGGTCGAGGAGGACGGCGACCGGGAGTCGTCGCCGATCCGCCCGGAGCGGTTCGCCCGGCTCGTCACGCTGGCGGGCATCCTGATCGACGCCGCGCGCGAGGGCCACAAGCTCGACGTGGCGGCCCTGTGCGAGCGGCTCCAGCTGTCGGAGCAGGAGCTGCGTCAGGACATCGACGTGCTGAACGTCGTGAACTTCGGCGGCGGCTCGTACGTGCTCTACGCGGAGGTCCAGGGCGACCAGATCGAGGTCGATCCCGAGCCCTACGGCGACAACTTCGCCCGACCCGCCCGCCTGCTCCCGCTCGAGGCCAAGGCGCTGGTGGCGGCGATCGACCTGATCGGCGAGCACCTGCCCGAGGGCTCGCTGGCGTCGGCCCGCCAGAAGATCGTCGACGCGCTCGGCCAGGACCCGGCCGAGGAGGGCCTCAAGATCACCACCGCCGAGGGGGACGACTCGGAGGTGGCGCGGGTGGTCAGCCGGGCCATCTCCGAGCGCCGGCTGCTCGAGTTCGAGCACTACAAGGAGGAGCTCGACGAGTTCACCACCCGCCGAGTGGAGCCCTACAAGCTGATGAACGGCCAGAAGGGCTGGTACGTCCACACGTGGGACCCGGCGAAGGAGGACACGCGCTCCTTCCGGCTCGACCGGATCCGCTCGGCGACGGTGCTGGACGAGGCCTTCGAGCCGCGTCCCGGGATCGAGCCCGACATCCAGGGCTGGCCGAGCACGGGAGAGGTGGCCGACTCACGCATCGCGCGCGTCTGGATGGCCCCGGAGCCGGCGCGCTGGGCCCGCGAGGACAGGAACGTCGTGCAGGAACTGGCGGACGGCGCGGTGATCGTCGAGCTTCCGTTCGCCGGTCCCCGCTACCTGGCGCGGGAGATCCTCAAGGAGGCGGGCGACGCGGTGGTGCTGGAACCGGACGACGCCCGCCATGCCGTTCTCGAAGCCGCCGAGAGCTTGGCGGGCGCCGCCAGGCACTAGTCGGTTCCCCCTCACCCCTGAGGGTTAACCCGGACCTACCCCGCTTGCGGCAAGACACACGAACTTGTGCCGGGGTGGACAACAAGTCCCAGCGGCGTAGGCCCGATCAGACAACCGGGTCTAGCGGATTCCCTCCCAATTGAGGCCATGGACACAAGACGCTGGGCCTCCACCCGGAGCGGGGTCAAACCATGCGAGCGCTGACGCGCCAGGTAGCCTGCCCCGTCCGATGGCGTCCCGCCGCAGCGAGATCCAGATGACCGACGCGGAGATGCACGCTTTCCTCGCCGAGCAGATGGTCATGCAGTGCGCCACCACCGGCCCGCAGGGGCTTCCCCACATGGTCCCGCTCTGGTTCGTCGCCGAGGGGCTCGAGCTGGTCGGCTGGACCTACGCGAAATCGCAGAAGGCGAGGAACCTGGAGCGCGATCCGCGCGCCACGATCGGGATCGAGGACGGCGTCCAGTACCACGAGCTGCGCGGCGTGATGTTCGAGTGCGACGTGCAGCTCGAGCGCCACGCCGAGCGCGTCGAGGGACACGGCCTGCGCCTGTTCGAGCGCTACGCCGGCGAGCTCACGCCCGAGGTCCGCGAGATGGTGGCCAAGCAGGCGCCCAAGCGGATCGCGCTGCGCTTCGTTCCGTCGCGCCTGGTGAGCTGGGACCATCGCAAGCTGGGAGGCACGTATTGATGAAGGGGCTGATCCTGTCGGGCGGCAAGGGCACGCGCCTGCGCCCGCTCACCCACACGAGCGCCAAGCAGCTAGTGCCGGTGGCCAACAAGCCGGTGCTGTTCTACGGGATCGAGGCGATGGCCGCGGCCGGCATCGGTGAGGTTGGCATCATCATCGCGCCCGAGACCGGCGCCGAGATCCAAGCGGCGGCCGGGGACGGGTCGCAGTTCGGCGTCTCGATCGAGTACATCGAGCAGGACGAGCCGCTCGGCCTCGCCCACGCCGTCCTCACCGCCGAGCCGTTCCTGGGCGACTCGCCGTTCGTCATGTACCTGGGCGACAACTTGCTCCGCGACGGGATCGTCGACCTCGTCCAGACCTTCCGCAGCGAGCAGCCGGACGCGCTGATCCTGCTCACCCCGGTGCCCGATCCCGAGCACTACGGCGTGGCCGAGCTCGACGACGGGCGGGTGGCCCGCCTGGTCGAGAAGCCGAAGGAGCCGAAGACCGACCTGGCGCTGGTGGGCGTGTACATGTTCACCCCGTCGATCTTCGAGGCCGCGCGCGCCATCGAGCCGTCCTGGCGCGGCGAGCTGGAGATCACCGACGCAATCCAGACGCTGGTCGACGGCGGCCGCCGGGTGGACCCCCACATCGTGCACGGCTGGTGGAAGGACACCGGCCAGGTGCAGGACATGCTCGAGGCCAACCGGCTGATCCTCGACGACCTGATGGAGAAGGTCGACGGCGAGCTGGTCGACTCCCGCGTGGAGGGCCGGGTGGTGATCGCCGAGGGGGCGCGGCTCGAGCGGACGACCGTGCGCGGGCCGGCCATCGTGGGGCGCGGCTCGCGCCTGACCGACGCCTACATCGGTCCCTACACGGCGGTCGGCGACGAGGTGACGATCGAGAAGGCCGAGCTGGAGCACTCGATCGTGCTGTCGGGCTCCGCGATCTCAGACCTCGAGTACCGCATCGAAGCGAGCCTGATCGGGAAGAACGTCCGCATCGGGCGGGGGCCCGCGCTCCCGAAGGCCTATCGCTTCGTCGTCGGTGACAACGCGGACGTGCAGATCCTGTGAGGACCATCGTCACCGGGGCGGGTGGCATGCTCGGCCAGGACCTCGCGCGCCTGTCGGGCGGGCTGGCCCTGCGGCACGCCGAGCTCGATGTGACCGACCGCGCCGCGGTCCGCGGCGCGATCGGCCCGGACGACCTCGTGTTCAACTGCGCCGCCTGGACCGACGTGGACGGCGCCGAGGAGCAAGAGGACGAGGCCACCCGCGTGAACGGCGACGGCGCCCGCAACGTCGCCGAGGCGGCCGGGACGGTGGTCTACGTGTCGAGCGACTACGTTTTCGACGGGCGCAAGGGCGAGCCGTACGTGGAGAGCGACCCGGTCGGGCCGCTGTCCGCCTACGGGCGCTCTAAGCTCGCCGGCGAGCGCGCCACGGCCGAGGCCAACCCGCGGCACTTCGTGGTGCGCTCGTCCTGGCTGTTCGGCACGGGTGGGCGCAACTTCGTCGAGACGATGCTCGGCCTCGGCCCGGAGGTGGGCGTGGTCGACGACCAGGTCGGCTGCCCCACCTTCACCGGCCACCTGGCCGAGGCGCTGGTGCGGCTGGCCGACGGCGACGGCTACGGCGTGCACCACATGGCCGCGTCGGGATCCTGCTCCTGGTTCGAGTTCGCACGCGAGATCTTCGCCCGGGCGGGGGTCGACACCCGCGTGACGCCCTGCGCGACGGAGGAGTTCCCGCGCCCCGCGCCGCGCCCCGCCTACTCGGCGCTCGCGAGCGAGCGCGGGCACCGCCTGCCCGGCTGGCGCGAGGGGCTGGACGCCTACCTGGGGGTGCGGGTGTGAGGCTGCTCGTGACCGGCGCCGCCGGCTTCATCGGCTCCACGTTCGTTCACCTGCTACACCCCGACCACTCGATCGTGGTCCTCGACAAGCTGACCTACGCCGGACGGCGCGAGAACCTGCCCGACGAGGTCGAGCTCGTGGTCGGCGCGATCGAGGACCGCGACCTCGTGCTCGAGCTGGCCGAGGGCGTGGACGCGATCGTCAACTTCGCCGCGGAGTCGCACGTGGACCGCTCGATTTCCGACCAGAACGCCTTCGCCCGCACCCACGTGATCGGCACGGGCGTGCTTCTGGACGCCGTCCGCGACCGCGGCGTGCCGCGCTTCCTGCAGGTGTCGACCGACGAGGTGTACGGCTCGATCGACGACGGCTCCTTCACCGAGCGCTCGCCGCTCGACCCGTCCTCGCCCTACTCGGCCACCAAGGCGGGTGGCGATCTGCTCGTGTCCGCCCACGCGCACACCTACGGGATCGAGGCGGTGATCTGCCGCGGCTCGAACAACTACGGCCCGCGCCAGCACCCGGAAAAGCTGATCCCGCTGATGATCCTGAACGCGCTGCACGGTGACCCGCTGCCCGTCTACGGCGACGGCCACCAGGTGCGCAACTGGCTCTATGTCGAGGACTTCTGCCGCGGCATCCTGGCCGTGCTCGAGCGCGGCCGCCCGGGCCAGGCCTACAACGTCGGCGGGCCGGACGAGTGCGAGAACATCGAGGTGGTGGGCCGTATCCTCGCGCTGACGGGCGCCGACGATTCGCTCATCGAGCACGTGACCGACCGCCCCGGCCACGACCGCCGCTACTCGCTGTCGAGCGCCAGGCTGCACGACGAGCTCGGCTGGGCTGCGCGGGTGCGCTTCGAGGACGGGCTGAGCCGGACGGTCGACTGGTACCGCGACAACGAGGCGTGGTGGGGGCCGATCCGCTCGGGTGAGTACCGCGAGTACTACGAGCGGCACTACGGCCGCCCCCTCTCGCGCTGAGAGGGAGCGACCGGACGGCGCGCGCCCCTCTAGCGAGCCGGCGCGATGTTGTTGTTGAGGTTGAAGAAGTTGCTCGGGTCGTAGGTCGCCTTGACCTCGGCGAGCCGGTGGAGGTTGCGCCCGAACGCGCTGTTCACGCCCGCCTGCGGAGCCTCGTCGGCGCGCCCGGTGAAGTTCAGGTACACCGCGCCGGTGCCGAACTCCCCGATCGCGTCCCAGGCCGAGCGGACCCACGCGACGCGGGCCTCGTCGGCCGCGGGGTCGGCCCACAGGCCGTCGATCGAGACCATGTAGGGCGAGCTGCGCTCGGCGAAGGCCGTGTCCTGCGCGCCGACGTGCGCGATCGCGCCGCCCATGTGGAACGTGTTGACCATCGTGAGCGGCTCCGGCCGATCCTGCGCCTTGGCCGCGATCAGGTCGATCGCCTCGTCGCCTAGCTCGTCGAGGTACTGGGACTTCCAGTACCCGCGCAGCTGACCGCGGGGGAAGAGGGGGTCGAAGCCGGTCTGGACGCTGGCGAACGGGTGGGGGCCCGACATGTCGAAGAGGACGGTCCCGAGCTCGCGCAGGGGCTGCATGACCTTCATGCCCTGTTCGACGTCTCCGGCGTAGACCCCGCCGATGATCGCGACGGGCCGGTCGTGGACGGCCTCCGGCATGTCCGGGTTGGCGGGGAACGTGATCGTCACGCACACCGAAGTGACCTCGTCCGGGGCCTGCTCGACGTACTCGCGCCAGCCGCGCAGGACCTCTCCGACTTCCTCGATCGGGTAGAAGGTCGCCGCGAAGGCGACCTCCGGCCCCAGCGTGTGCAGCCCGAACGTGAAGGACGTCACGATCCCGAAGTTGCCGCCACCGCCCCGGATCGCCCAGTACAGGTCGGGGTGGCTGCTGGCCGAGGCCGTCCGAACCTCGCCGTCCGCGCAGACCACCTCGGCCTCCACGAGACTGTCGCACGACAGTCCGTACTTGCGCCGGACCCAGCCGTAGCCTCCGCCCAGGGTAAGGCCGGCAACGCCGGTGTCGGACACGACGCCGCCGGGAGCCACCAGCCCGAAGACCTGGGTCTCACGGTCGACGTCGCCCCATAGGGCGCCGCCCTGCACGCGGGCCAGCCGCGCGTCGGGCTCGACGTGGACACCGCGCATCGGCGCGAGGTCGATCAGCATGCCGCCGTCGATCGTCGACAGGCCTGCGATCGAGTGACCGCCGCCGCGGACTGCCACCGACAGCCCCTGACCGCGTGCGAAGTTCACGGCGGCGACGACGTCCGCCGTCCCCGTGCAGCTGACGACGAGCGCCGGGCGCCCCTCGTGCATCGTGTTGAAGGTGCTGCGCACCTCGTCGTAGCCCGGATCGGCGGGCTCCAGTACCTCGCCTCTCACCGCTGCTCGCAGCGTCTCGAGCGGCACCTGGGTACTCGTGGCCATGCGAGTCCTCCTATGTCGTGGACGGCGGATCGTCGCGGGCCGTGCACGGGCCGACCGTGACGTTGAGCACGGTTCCGGTCGATAGTCTCGATCGGGTGTTCCGAAACGACCCAGCGCTCAGCCTGCGGGGGCTCACAAAGCGCTACGACGACGGCACCGTCGCGCTCGAGGACTTCGACCTCGAGATCCCGGCCGGCGCGTTCTTCGGCCTGCTCGGGCCCAACGGCGCGGGCAAGACCACGTTGATCAGCGCGGTCTGCAACCTGCTGCGCGTGACGTCCGGCGAGATCGAGGTCTTCGGCCACCCGCACGACACGATGGACGCGCGCCGCTCGATCGGGCTGGCGGAGCAGGACATCAACCTGGACCGCTTCCTCACGGTCCGCGAGACGCTCATCTACCACGGCGGCTACTTCGGGATGGACGACCTGGAGCCGCGCGCGGACGAGATGATCGCGGCGTTCGGGCTCGAGTCGAAGCGCGACACGCGCGCGCCGCGGCTGTCCGGCGGGCAGCGCCGGCGGCTGCTCCTGGCGCGCGCGCTCATGCACCGGCCCCGGCTCGTGATCCTCGACGAGCCGACCGCGGGAGTGGACTTCGAGCTGCGCACCGAGCTGTGGCGCTACATCCGCCGCCTCCACGCCGAGGGCACCACGATCCTGCTCACCACGCACTACCTCGAGGAGGCCGAGGAGCTCTGCGACGAGATCGCCCTGATCCGCGGCGGCCGTCTCATCGCGCGCGACACCGCCGACGGGCTGCGCGAGCACTTCAGCGCGGACCGGCTTCAGGACGTGTACGTGAAGGCGATGGCGTCGTGACGGGGCTCGTCTGGCTCTGCAAGCGCGAGACGCTCCGGGTCTCGAAGCTGTGGACGCAGACGGTGCTCGCGCCGGTCATCTCGTCGATCCTGTTCATCCTCGTGTTCGGCCTGTCGCTCGGCGGGCGCATCGACCAGGTGAGCGAGGTGGAGTACGAGGTGTTCATCGTGCCCGGGCTGATCACGATGGGCATGGTGCAGGCGGCCTACGCCAACAACGCGTCGTCCATCTTCCAGGCCCGCTTCGACCGTTACATACACGACGTGCTGTCGGCGCCGATGCGCGCCTGGCAGGTGACGCTCGGCTACACCGTTGGCGGCGTGTTCCGGGCGCTCGCGATCGGCGGCTCGCTGCTCGTGCTGGCGGTCGTGCTCGTGGACGTGCCGATCGAGCGGCCGTTCGCGCTGCTGGCCGCGGTGGGGCTCGGCCTCGTGCTGTTCAGCGCGCTCGGCGTGGTGGTCGGGATCTACGCCGAGACCTGGGACCACACCACGTTCATCGCCAACATCGTGATCCTGCCGCTGGCGTTCGTGGGCGGCGTCTTCTACTCGATCGACGTGCTCCCCTCGCCGTGGGAGGAGCTGTCGCACTTCAACCCGGTCTTCTACCTCGTCAACGCCGTGCGCTTCGGCTTCCTGGGCGAGAGCGACGTGTCGGTCTGGCTCTCGCTCGGGGTGACCGCGGCCCTGGCGGTGCCGGTATACGCGTGGTCGCAGTGGCTGTTCACGACCGGCAGGCGCTTGAAGGACTGAATCCGGGGGCTCACGCCCCCGGGCCCCGCTGATGCGTGGCCGGCTCGAGCGGCTCGAGGCGCGAATTGTGCGCTGCCGCGAGTGCCCGCGCCTCGTGGAGTGGCGCGAGCGGGTGGCGCGCGAGAAGCGCGCGGCGTTCCGCGACGAGGAGTATTGGGGCCGCCCGGTGCCCGGCTTCGGCGATCCGGACGCCGGCGTGTTCGTGCTCGGGCTCGCGCCCGCCGCCCACGGCGGCAACCGCACCGGGCGTGTCTTCACGGGCGACCGCTCCGGGGACTGGCTGTTCGGCTCGCTGCACCGCACCGGCTTCGCGAACCAGCCCACCTCGATCCACCGCGACGACGGCCTGCGGCTTGACGGCGCCTGGATCGCGGCGGCCGTGCGCTGCGCGCCGCCGGGGAACAGGCCGCTGCCGGCCGAGCGCGACAACTGCCTGCCCTACGCCGCCGAGGAGCTCGAGCTGATCCGGCCGGCCGTGATCGTCTGCCTCGGCGCGTACGCCTGGGAGGCGGCGTGCCGGCTGCTCTCGCTGCGCCCGCGGCCGCGCTTCGGGCACGGCGCGGAGCACGAGGTCGAGGACGGCCCGGTGCTGCTCGGCACCTACCACCCGAGCCAGCAGAACACCTTCACCGGGAAGCTCACCGAGCCGATGCTGGACAAGGTGTTCGCTCGCGCCGCGACTCTTGCTAGGGTGCCGAACCGCAAGGAGCCATAGCCGAGTCCCGGGCCGCCACGCGGCCTGGGAGCGGGGGACCCACAGGTATTGGGGCGAATCGCGGCCTCGGCCGCGTAGCGCTGCTCTTCTAGCGCGAGCCCGACAGCTAACCCCGTAGGCGCACGAGAAGAGATTGGAGCACCTACGCATGCAAAGCACGCTGCGGACGGGGGTTGCCGTAGCCGCGCTCACCCTGATACCGGCCGCCGATGCCGTTGCGGCCTCATACGGGTCCCGAACCCTCCGGCAGGGGTCGAACGGGACCGACGTCAAGCGCCTCCAGCGCTACCTCGACCGGGCGGGCTACGACACGTCCGCCGACGGGATGTTCGGGCCGGCCACGGCGCGCAGCGTCCGTAGCTTCGAGGCCGCCGAGGAGCGCCGCACGGACGGCCGCGCCACACGCTACGAGCAGCGCCTGGTGCGCGCCCGGGCGGCCCAGGCGCCCGAGGAGGACCCGCTCAGCGAGGATCCGGCCACCGAGGAGGCCTACATCGGCGACGACGGCTTGGCCGTCGCGCCCGCCTCCGCTCCCGAGGAGGTCGAGGCGATCATCGCGGCCGGCAACGAGATCGCGAGCAAGCCCTACAAGTACGGCGGCGGCCACGGGCGCTGGCAGGACTCGGGCTACGACTGCTCGGGATCGATGTCCTACGCGCTTCACGGCGCCGGCCTGCTCGACACCCCGCTCGACTCGACCGGCTTCATGAGCTGGGGCGAGCGCGGGCGCGGCGAGTGGGTCACGACGTACGCGAACGCGGGTCACTCGTACATGCTGGTCGCCGGGCTCCGCTTCGACACGAGCGCCCGCAAGGAGACCGGCACCCGCTGGAGCGACACGATGCGGTCGCCGCGCGGCTACACGCGCCGGCACCCGGAGGGGCTCTAGCCATGGCGGTTCTCGCGCTGCTCGTCCTGCTGCTCGGCTCGTTCGCGGGCCTGCTGATCGGCCGCTGGCACGCGGTGCTGCCCGTAGCCGCGGCGATTCCTGCCGGGGCGCTCCTGAGCGGCCCGGAGGCCGGGGCGCTGGGCGTGCTCGGCGTGGCGGGCTTCGCGGCCGGCCTCCAGCTGCACCGGGTAGTGGCCGAGCAGTACGTGCCGCGGTAGTCCACGGGGTCAACGCGGTACGCTCGTGGGTCGGTGCCAATCGACCCGCTGCAAGGCTTCACACCCCAGGTACGTGACTGGTTCACACGCTCATTCGAGCGTCCGACGCCTGCGCAAAGCGAAGCCTGGCCCGCCATCGCCAGCGGCGAGAACGTTCTCGTTTCGGCCCCCACGGGGTCCGGGAAGACGCTCGCCGCGTTCCTCTGGGCGCTCGACCGCCTGGTCGCCGAGCCCGGCAGGGGACGGCTCGTCTACGTCTCGCCGCTGAAGGCCCTCTCCTACGACATCGAGAAGAACCTGCGCGCTCCCCTGAGGGGGATCGGCGGCGACATCGGCGTCGCGATCCGCACCGGCGACACGCCCCAGAAGGAGCGCGCCGCGATGCTGCGCACGCCGCCGGACGTGCTGATCACCACGCCGGAGTCGCTCTACCTGATGCTGACCTCGCGGGCGCGCGAGTTCCTGGCCGAGGCCGACTCCGTGATCGTCGACGAGATCCACGCAGTGGCGCGAACCAAGCGTGGCTCCCACCTGGCTCTCACGCTCGAGCGGCTCGAGCAGCTGGCGGGGCGACCGCTCCAGCGGATCGGCCTGTCCGCCACGCAGCGGCCGCTCGAGGAGGTGGGGCGCTTCCTGGTCGGGCCGGGCCGCCGCTGCAGGATCGTGGACGCGGGCGTGCGGAAGCCGCTCGACCTCAAGATCCACGTGCCGGTCGAGCGCATGTCCGAGCCGGACGCCCACGACGTGACCGACCCGGCCGTAGGCGGCATGGGCACGGCGGCGGGCGGCGGCGACCTGGTCGGCCAGGGCCTCGGCGGCGGGGCTCCGGCGGCGACGTCGCGGTCGATCTGGCCCGCGATCTACCCCGAGCTGCTGGACCTGATCCGCCGGCACCGCTCGACGATCGTGTTCGTGAACAACCGCCGCGGCGCGGAGCGGCTCGCGGTGCGGCTGAACGAGCTTGCCGCGGAGCAGGGGTCGGCCGACGCGGGCGGAGACGGCGCGTCCGCGGCGCACGGGACCGGCGAGCCCGCCTATATCGCGCGGGCCCACCACGGATCGCTGGCCCGCGAGGAGCGGCTCGTCGTCGAGGACCTCCTCAAGTCGGGCGAGCTGCCCTGCCTGGTCGCCACCAGCTCGCTCGAGCTGGGCATCGACATGGGGGCGGTCGACCTCGTGATCCAGGTCGAGTCGCCCAAGTCGGTCACCGCCGGGCTTCAGCGGATCGGCCGTGCCGGCCACGGCGTGGGCGAGGTCTCGCGGGGTCGCATCTTCCCCAAGTTCCGCGCCGACCTGCTCGAGTGCGCCGTGGTGGCCAAGCGCATGCGCGACGGCGACATCGAGCCGACGGTGGTACCTCACAACCCGCTCGACGTGTTGGCCCAGCAGATCGTCGCCGCCACGGCCACGGGAGACGAGTGGAAGGTGCCCGAGCTGCACGACATGGTCCGGCGCGCCTACCCGTTCGCGGAGCTCAGCCGCGAGCTGCTCGACTCCGTGCTCGACATGCTCGACGGGCGCTACCCGTCCGAGCAGTTCGCCGAGCTGCGCCCGCGCATCGTCTGGGACCGCGTGGAGGACACGATCCGGGCCCGCAGAGGCGCCCTCCAGCTGGCCGTCACCAACGCCGGCACGATCCCCGACCGCGGGCTCTTTGGCGTCCACCTCCCCGACGGCCGCCGCGTCGGCGAGCTCGACGAGGAGATGGTCTACGAGGCGCGTCCCGGCCAGACCTTCCTGCTGGGCGCCTCGTCCTGGCGGATCGAGGAGATCACCCGCGTCCGGGTGATCGTGACTCCCGCGCCCGGCGCACCGGGCGCCGTGCCGTTCTGGCGCGGCGACGGCGTCGGCCGGCCCAAGGAGCTGGGCGAGGCGATCGGGGCGTTCGCCCGCGACGCGGTCGATCGGGACCCCGCCGACCTGGCCGCCGAGTACGACCTCGACGAGCGGGCGGCGAAGAACCTCTCGGCCTTCCTGCGCGAGCAGCGCGACGCCACACGCGTGGTGCCCAGCGACCGCACGATCGTGATCGAGCGCTTCCGCGACGAGATCGGCGACTGGCGCCTGTGCGTGCTGTCCCCCTACGGCGGCCGCGTGCACGCCGCCTGGGCGCTCGCCCTCTCGGCGCGCGTCCGCGACGAGTTCGGCCTCGAGTCCGACGCCATCTGGTCGGACGACGGCATCATCGTCCACCTGCCCGACGCGGACGAGCCGCCGTCCGCCGACCTCGTGCTGGTCCAGCCGGACGAGCTGGAGGAGCTTGTGGTGCGTGAGCTGTCGGGCTCGGCCCTGTTCGGCGCCCGCTTCCGCGAGAACGCCGCGCGGGCGCTGCTGCTGCCGCGCGCCCGGCCCGGCAAGCGCACGCCGCTCTGGCAGCAGCGGCTCAAGGCGCAGTCGCTGCTCGAGGTCGCCAAGCGCTTCGGCCAGTTCCCGATCGTGCTCGAGACCTACCGCGAGTGCCTGCGCGACGTGTTCGACCTGCCCGGCCTCGAGGCGCTGCTGCGCGGGCTGCACACGCGGGAGCTGTCGCTGGTGGAGGTCGAGACCCAGCGCGCCTCCCCGTTCGCCTCGTCGCTCTTGTTCGACTACGTCGCGACCTACATGTACGAGGGCGACACGCCCAACGCCGAGCGGCGCGCCGCGGCGCTCTCGCTCGACCGCGAGCTGCTGCGCGAGCTGCTCGGCCAGGAGGAGCTGCGCGAGCTGATCGACCTCGGCGCGCTCGAGGAGGTGGAGGCCGACCTCCAGCGCGTCAGCGAGCGCACGCGAGCCGCCAACGCCGACGGGCTGCACGATGTTCTGCGCGCGGTCGGCGACCTCACGACCGACGAGGCGCAGCTGCGCTGCCTCGAGGCGGTGTCGGCACAGCGGATGCTCCGCGACCTCGAGAGGGGCCGCCGCGCGGTGCGCATGCGGATCGGGAAGAGAGCCATCGGTGCGCAGCCGGCCGAGCCGGCTGCTTCCGCCGAGGAGCGCTGGCTGGCCGCCGAGGACGCCGGGCTCTACCGCGACGCGCTGGGCGCCGTGCCCCCGAGCGGGCTTCCCGCGGTGTTCCTCGAGGACGTCGAGGAGCCGCTCGCGCGCCTCGCCCGGCGCTACGCGCGCACGCACGGGCCGTTCACCACGCGGGACGTCTCCCACCGCTATGCGATCGACTTCGGACCGGTGCTGCGCGACCTCGAGGCCGCCGGCGGCTTGGTGCGCGGCGAGCTGCGCCCCGGGGGCAGCGAGCGCGAGTGGTGCGACCCGGAGGTGCTACGGCGGCTGCGGCGCGCCTCGCTGGCCACCCTGCGCAAGGAGGTGGAGCCCGCCGAGCAGCGGGCGCTGGCGCGCTTCCTTCCCGGCTGGCAGGGCGTCGACCGCACGCTCGAGCTGCGCGAGGCGCTGGTCCCCCTGCAGGGCCTCGCGCTCGCCCCGGGGGTGTGGGAGCGCGACGTGCTGCCCCGCCGCACCGGCTCCTACTCGCCTGCCTGGATGGACCAGCTGTGTGCCAGCGGGGAGCTGGTGTGGGTGGGAGCGGGGGCGCTGGGCCGCCGCACAGGACGCGTGGCCCTCTACTTCCGTGAGGACGCCCGGTGGCTGGGACCACCACCCTCCAAGGGAGAGCCTCCTTCCGATCCGGTGCACGACGCCCTCCGTGAGCGGCTCGCGCGGGGGGCCGCCTTCTGGACGGACCTCCTCGTCGACATGGGCGAGGTGGAGCCGGTCGAGCTGCAGGAGGCCCTCTGGGACCTGGTCTGGGCGGGCGAGGTCACTAACGACGCGTTCGCGCCGCTGCGCGCGTCGCGGCTCTCGCTCGCCAGGGC
>JBOGXT010000195.1:0-3907 GCA_050694635.1 Thermoleophilaceae bacterium | reverse complement strand
GTGCTCGACGCGGCCGGCCGGGGCTGGCCGCTGAGGCCGCTCGAGGTGCGCGCGGCGAGCCAGTGGTGGACCTACCGCTCGACCAAGGCCGGCCGCGAGCTCGGCTGGAAGGCCCGCCCGCACGAGGAGACGCTCGAGGCCACGGTCTCCTGGCACCTCGAGCGCGAGCACGACCGGATCGCCCGAACGCGCCGCTCGCAGCAGATGCAGTTCCGGCTCGCGGGGGCGGCGATCGGGGTGACGGAGGGCGCCATCGACCTGCTGCGCCGGGTCGCCGCGGGGCGTCCCTAGCATTCGGCGGGTGGCCACGCTCTACCGCTGCAAGGCGCCAACGGACCTGGTCTGCCGCTGCGGCAAGGTGGCGCGGCGGCTGCGCAGCGCCGGCATCGAGTTCGACGAGGTCCGGGTCCCGTTCCTCAAGCGCGACCGGCCCGAGATCGAAGAGTTGACCGGGCAGCGCTGGGTACCGGTCCTCGTACACGGCGACGAGGTGATCCACGATTCCCACCGGATTCTGGAGTATCTGGAATGGCTAGACAGATCCACAGAAGTCGCATAGGCCAGCTGCGCCGCCTCTGGCCCTACGTCCTCATGGCGTGGGAGCGGTGGCAGCAGATGTCGCCGGATGAGAAGGAGCGCTACAAGCGCCAGGCGCGCGACTACGCGCAGCGCGGGCGCAGCGTGCTCGACGAGCGGCGCAAGCGCCGCCCGCGCTGACGCGCCCGGCCAGGAATCAACGGCGGTCCGGGGGCGCGAGCCCCCGGTCCTAGTCGAGCCTGTTCTCGAGCCCGATCGGCCGCTGCTCTACCGGCTGCGCCTGAGGCTCGGCCTCGAGGGCCTCCTCGCTCGGCTGCTCGGCTCCGAGCAGCGACGCCAGCTCGCCCGACTCGAACATCTCCATGACGATGTCCGAGCCGCCGACCAGCTCGCCGTCCACGAACAGCTGCGGGATCGTCGGCCAGCCTGACACCGCCGACAGCTCCTCGCGGATGCGCGGGTCGGGCAGGATGTCGAGCGCCGCGTACTGCACGCCGAGCGCGTTGAGCGCCCCCGCCGTCCGGGCCGAGAAGCCGCAGGCCGGCTGGTGCGGGGTGCCCTTCATGAACAGCATGACGCCGTTCTCCTTGATCGCGTTCTCGATGAACGCGCGGATCTCGTCGTTCGTCATTGCGTTGCTCCGGGTTTGTCGGGTCCCTGCGCAGCCGGCCGAGCCGGCTGCTTCGGGCTGGACGTCTTGATCGAAAGGGCGTGGATGGGGCCGCCGACCTCGTCGCCGAACACGTCGTAGATCAGCTTGTGCTGCTGGATGCGCGACAGGCCCTCGAATCTGTCGGACACCACCTCGGCGCGGAAGTGGTCGCCGCCGCCGGTGAGGTCGTCCACCCGAACCTCGGCGCCGGGCAGGGCGGCGGTGATGCGTTCTTGAAGTTCCTCTGCGCTTGGCATCGGGAACATTCAGGGTACCGAGGCAAGCGCCGATACAATCCAACCAGATGGTGATTCTCACCGACATCGCAGCCGAGAAGGTCCGCGCCTTCATGGACGGCCAGTCAGCGGAGGGCGCGATCGGGCTCCGCGTGGGGGTCCGGGGCGGCGGCTGCTCCGGGTTCCAGTACGCGCTGGCGCTCGACGAGCAGCGCGACGATGACCTCGTCTTCGACAGCTCCGGCATCCCGGTCCTGGTGGATCCGGCCAGCCTGCGCTACGTCGAGGGATCGACCGTCGACTACACCGAGAACTTCATGGGATCGGGCTTCGAGGTCTCGAACCCGAACGTGGTCTCGTCGTGCGGCTGCGGTTCCTCGTTCCGGGTGGCGGACGAGGAGCCGAGCTGCGGCGCGTCCGTGTAGCTAGAGCGCGCTTGGCGCCTCAGGCCGGCGCGTTGTCCAGCGAGCTCCAGAGGTAGAGGCAGGCCAGCGTCCGGTACGGGCGCCATGGCCGGGCGACCCGCTCGAGCCGCTTCGGGTCAGGCAGCTTTCGCATCCGGTACTCGACCTCCACGGCGCGGCGGATGCCGAGGTCGCCCACGGGCAGTATGTCCGGCCGGCGCAGGTGGAACATGAGAAACATGTCGGCGGTCCACGGGCCGAGGCCCTTGATCGCGGTGAGCTGTTCGGTGACCTCCTCGTCGGGCAGGTCGGGCAGCCGCTCCAGCTGGAGCGTGCCGTCGTCGACATGCTGGGCGAGGTCGCGCAGGTAGGCCACCTTCGGCCGCGAGAGGCCCGCCGCGCGGATCTCCTCCGGGTCCGCCTCGAGCAGCTGGCGGGGAGTGGGGGCGTGGCCGCCGAAGATGTCGACTAGCCGGCCGTAGATCGACGCCGCCGCCTTTGTCGAGAGCTGCTGTCCGACGATCGAGCGCAGCAGCGCGCCGTACGCGTCGCCCGGGCGCCCGCGGTTCAGGTCGCGCCTCACCACGGCGCCGTGCTCCTCGACGAGGCGGGCCATGACTGGGTCGGCCTCGCGCAGCGCGGCCACAGCCTTCCGGCCGTCCAGCGTCAACTCAGGCCGCCGCCCGGTCGTGGAACGGGTGCTCGGCGGCGCCGAGCTCGGTCGAGGGCGGATCGCCGAACAGCCACTCGCGGGCGATCAGGTGCCAGTTCGCGGTGGCGCCGAGCTGGCCCAGCACGCCGAGGGTGAGGGCCTCCATGCGACGCGCCAGCATCGCCTGCGGCGGCATCGTCTCGCGGCGCATCAGCTGCCAGTGGCGCGAGCGCGGGTCGCCGAAGTCGATCAGCACCTGGCTGACGAGGGCGCGGTCGACGGCCACCTCGCGATCCTCGATGTACCAGCGGGTGACGTCGTGGAAGTGGTCGAACACCGCCTCGGGCGTGACCTCCTCGTCGGCGGGGTCGTAGAAGCCCATCGCGCCCAGCTGGCGGTGGAGGCCCTCCACGTCGCCCTCCATCCCGAAGCGGATCGCCGCGATCTCGGCTTCGAGGTCCTCGCGCGCCACACGCTTCGTCATGCCGAAGTCGATGAAGGCCACGCGGCCGTCGTCCATCAGGCGGTAGTTGCCGGGGTGGGGGTCCCCCGAGAAGTGGCCGTTGCGGTAGAGCGAGCCGAAGAAGAATCGGAAGACGATCTCGCCGAAGCGGTCGCGCGTGGCGCGGTCCATCTGCCGGACCTCCTCGAACCCCCTGCCATCCACCCAATCCGAGACGAGCACGTGCTCGCCGCACAGCTCGGTCACCACCGGCGGCACGTAGATGAAGGGGTGGCCGCGCCAGCTTCGCGCGAAGGCGCGGTGCTGCTGCGCCTCGTGCTCGTAGTCGAGCTCGTCGGTGAGGCGCTCGCGGATCTCGCGGGTCATGGCCTTGGCGTCCATGCCGGGCGCGATGCGCTTGGCCACCCGCATGATCAGGCCCAGGTTCTGGAGGTCGGCCCGAACGGCTTGGGCCACGCCGGGGTACTGCACCTTGACGGCCACCTCGCGGCCGTCGTGCAGGCGGGCGCGGTAGACCTGCCCGATCGAGGCGGCGGCCACCGCCTGCTCGTCGAACTGGGCGAACACGTCGCCGAGTCGCTCGCCGAGGTCGTCCTCGATCACTTTGCGCATGCGCTCGAAGGGCACGCGCGGGGCGGCGTCGCGCAGCTCGGCGAGCTTGGCCTGGATGCGCTCCTGGAACTCGGGCGGGAAGGCGCCCGTGTCGATGAACGAGGCCACCTGCCCGACCTTCATGGCCGCGCCCTTCATCTGGCCGAGGACCTCGAAGATCTGCTCGGCGGCCTCCATCTGGCGCCGCTGGGCGGCCTCGCGGCGAGCCTCCTCGTCGCGGGTGAGGTTCGCGGCCTTGGTGGCGTAGGAGCGCGCGGTCTGGCCGCCTGCGAGGCGGCCTACCTTCGCCGCCCTGCGCACACGTCCCTTGGGGATCTTCGACTCGCCCGCCACCTCTGCAAGGGTACGGAG
>JBOGXT010000194.1:0-3789 GCA_050694635.1 Thermoleophilaceae bacterium | reverse complement strand
TCGCGCCGAGCGTCGAGGCCCTGAACGTCGCGCGCGCGGTGCAGGGCGTCGGCGGCGCAATCGTGATGCCGCTCACGCTGACCCTGCTCAGCGCCGCCGTCCCGCCCGAGAAGCGCGGGCTTGCGCTCGGCGCCTGGGGCGGCATCGGCGGCCTCGCGATCGCGTTCGGCCCGCTCGTCGGCGGCGCGGTCGTCGAGGGCTTCTCCTGGCAGTGGATCTTCTGGCTGAACGTGCCCATCGGCCTGGCGCTCGCCCCGGCGGCGCTGGCGCTCCTGGCCGAGAGCCGCGGCCCCAAAGCGCGGCTCGACCTGCGCGGCGTGGCGCTGGCCAGCACGGGCCTGCTCGGCCTGGTGTTCGGCATCGTGCGGGCGCAGGCGCTCGGCTGGACGAGCACCACCGTGATCGGCTCGATCGGGGCCGGCGTGGTGCTGCTGGCGGCCTTCGTCGCGTGGGAGCGGAGGGCCCCGGCGCCCATGCTGCCGATGCGCCTGTTCCGCAACCGCGGCTTCGCGGCCACGAACGGCGTGTCGCTGGCGATGTTCTTCGGCGCCTTCGGCTCGATCTTCCTGCTCGCGCAGTTCTTCCAGGTGGCGCAGGGCTACTCGCCGCTGGAGGCGGGCATCCGCACGCTGCCCTGGACGGCGATGCCGATCTTCGTCGCGCCCGTGGCGGGGATCCTGTCCGACCGCATCGGCAGCCGGCCGCTGATGGCCGCCGGGCTGGCGCTGCAGGCGGCGGCGCTCGCGTGGATCGCGGTGGTGTCCGAGCCGGACATGGCGTACGGGCTCGTGGTGCCGGCGTTCGTGATGGCCGGGACGGGGATGGCGCTCGTCTTCGCACCCGCGGCGAACGCCGTGCTGTCGTCGGTGCGGCCCGAGGAGGCCGGGCAGGCGTCCGGCGCGACCAACACGATCCGCGAGGTGGGCGGCGTGCTGGGCGTGGCGGTGCTGGCGACGGTGTTCACGTCGTCCGGGGGGTTCGAGTCCCCTGACGCATACGTCGACGGCTTGGTCCCGGCCGTGTGGGTGGGCGCCGCGGTGCTGGCCCTCGGGGCGCTCGTCGCCCTGCTCGTGCCGGGTCGCAGGGCGCAGGCCGCGCCGAACGACGGGCTGGTGATGGAGGCGGTTGCCGCGTAGCTGCCGCTCTTCCGCCGGACCCCTTTGTTGCCGCTGTTTGCGCCTCGGGCCATGGGTGTCCGGTAGAAACCACCCATGCCCGAGAACCTGACCCGCCAGATCCTGCGCGAGCATCTGGTCGACGGCGAGCTCACGCCCGGCCAGGCGATCTCGCTCAGGATCGACCAGACGCTGCTCCAGGACGCCACCGGGACCATGGCGTTGATGCAGTACGAGCAGCTCGACGTGCCGCGGGTGAAGGTCGAGCGGGCCGTTCAGTACGTCGACCACAACGTCATCCAGCTCGACTTCAAGAACCCCGACGACCATCGCATGCTCCAGGCGCTCTGCCGCCGCTACGGCATCGACTACTCGCGCCCTGGCAACGGCATCTGCCACTACGTGCACATCGAGCGCTACGCGCGCCCCGGCGGCATCCTCGTCGGCGCCGACTCGCACACCACCACCAGCGGCGCGCTCGGGATGATCGCCATCGGCGCCGGCGGCCTCGACGTCGCGGTGGCCATGGCCGGCCATCCCTTCGAGATCGCCTGCCCCGAGGTGGTCGAGGTCCACCTCGCCGACACGCTGAGGCGGCCCTGGGTCCAGGCCAAGGACGTCATCCTCGAGCTGCTGCGCCGCCTCAGCGTGCGCGGCGGCAAGAACAAGGTGTTCGAGTTCACCGGCCCCGGCACCGCCGACCTGAGCGTCCCCGAGCGCGGCACGATCGCCAACATGATCGCCGAGCTGGGCGCCACCAGCGCCGTCTTTGCGCCCGACGACAACACGCGCGAGTGGCTGCGCCGCCAGCAGCGCGAGGACGACTTCGCCGCCCTGAGGCCGGATCAAGGCTGCGACTACGACGAGCGCATCGAGATCGGCCTGGCCGAGCTGGGCCCGCTCGTCGCCAAGCCCCAGAACCCGGACAACGTCGTGCCCGCCGAGGAGATCGCCGGCACGCCGATCGAGCAGGTCTGCATCGGCTCGTCGGTCAACTCGGCCTACCTCGACCTGGCCCTACCGGGCGCGGTGCTCGCCGGCGGCGACGGCCGCCAGGTGCACGAGCGCGTCACCGCCACGGCCACGCCCGGCTCGCGCCAGATCCTCGTGGCGATCGCCGAGTCGGGCGTCTACCGTCAGCTGGTCGAGGGCGGCGTGCGAATGCTGGAGCCGGTCTGCGGTCCCTGCGTGGGCATGGGTCAGGCCCCGCCCTCGGACGCCAACTCGCTCCGCACCTTCAATCGCAACTTCCCCGGCCGCTCCGGCACCCCCGAGGACCAGGTCTACCTCTGCTCGCCCGCGGTGGCGGCCGCCTCGATGCTGCACGGCGAGATCCGCGACCCGCGCGAGCTGGGCGAACCGCCCGAGCTGCTCGAGATGCCGGAGCTCAGGCCGTACGTGGACGACCGCCACATCTTCCCGCCGGCGCCGGAGGACGAGGCCGAGCAGGTCGAGATCCCGCGCGGCCCCAACATCAAGACGCCGCCCGAGCACGAACCGCTCGAGGACGAGCTGCGGGCGAGGATCGCGACGGTCCAGCCCGACAACATCTCGACCGGCGACCTCGCCCCCGACGGCGTGATCGTGATGTCCTACCGCTCGAACATCCCAGCCATCGCCGAGTTCACCTTCCAGCACCGCGACCCCGAGTTCCGCAAGCGCATGCAGGAATGGGGCTCGGGCTTCATCGTGGGCGGGCACAACTACGGGCAGGGCTCGTCCCGCGAGCACGCCGCGCTCGCGCCGCTGCAGCTCGGTGTGCAGGCGGTTTTCGCCAAGTCGTTCGCCCGCATCCACCGGCGCAACCTGGTCGCCCAGGGCATCCTGGCGTTGACGTTCGCGGACGAGGCCGACTACGAGCGCGCCAAGGTGGGGGAGACCTGGGTGCTCCCGCGCGTGCGCGACGAGCTGGCCGTTGACGGCGGCGAGATCAGCGTGCGGATCGAGGACTCCGGCGACGAGTTCGCGCTTACGCACGATCTCGCGGCCAAGGAACGTGAGATCCTGCTGCACGGTGGGCTCCTCAGCTATCTCAAGCAGCAGCGCGCCGCCGCTTGACTTCGAGGGGGTGCGCGAGCGTTTCCCGGCGCTCGCGAGCGGTGCCGCTTACCTCGACGGGCCGGGCGGCTCACAGTGCCCGCGTGAGGTGCTCGAGGCGGTGGACGGCTACCTCCAGGGCTCGAACGCCAACCTCGGCGGCACCTTCCCGACCTCGGCCGCGTCCGACGAGGTGATGGCGCGTGGCCGCGACGCGGCCGCGGAATTCACGGGCGCCGAGCCGGAGGGAATCGCCTTCGGCGCCAACATGACGACGCTCAACTTCCTGCTCGCGCACGCGGTCGCCCGCACGCTGGCGCCGGGCGACGAGATCGTGGTCACTCAGCTCGACCACGACGCCAACGTCTCGCCCTGGCTGCTCGTGGCCGCCGACCACGACCTGGTGGTGCGACACGCGCCGATCCGCGCGAACGACGTCACCCTCGACCACGACGCGCTGGAGCGGCTGATCGGCGAGCGCACCCGCGTGGTCGCCTTCACGCTCGCGTCGAACGCCGTCGGCTCGATCCCCGACGCCGCCAGGATCGCCGCCGCGGCGCACCGGGTCGGCGCCCTCGCCTGGGCCGACGGCGTCCACCTCGCGCCGCACCGGCGCCTGCGCGCAGGGGAGCTCGGG
>JBOGXT010000193.1:0-3674 GCA_050694635.1 Thermoleophilaceae bacterium | reverse complement strand
GGACGGCCCGGGCGGCGACGGCATCCGGCTCCCGCTCGGCCGCTGGGGCCTCGGCCGCGGGCGCGACCGCTCGCACGACGGCCCGTCCCATCCCATCCGCAGACGCGGGGCGGAGCCGCCGATCAGGTCGCCGCTGCCCTCACGCGTTCGCCGGCCGCGCTCGCCGGTGCCGACGCACCACCACTGACCGGCCAGGAATCAGCGGGGGTCCGGGGGCGTGAGCCCCCGGGTGCTTTCAGCCGCAGGCGCCCGGGTTCTCGTTGCAGAAGTCCTCGAAGCGCTCCGCCGGGCTGTCGGTGGGCGGCGGGGTGTCGTTCTCCGGGGTGTCCGCGGGCGGCTCGGGCGTCGGGGCCGGCGTGCCGCCGCCGGTGCTGGGCGGCTCCGGCTCTGGCTCGGGCTCGGGCGGAGCGGGGGCGAGCGTATCGGTGCCCGGCTCTGGCGACGGGGCCTCGTCGGTCTGCGGGACGGTGAGGTCCGGCACCGTCGGCGGCGGCTTCGCGGCCGGCTCTTCGTCGCCGCCGCACCCGGACGCCGCCCCCGCCGCGAGCAGCGCGAACAGGAGAAGGGCGGCCAGGCGCGCGATCAGCGCTCGACGGCCGGGAGCCGCCGACCGCAGTGCGGGCAGTCGTTCAGGTCCTTCTGGACGAGCTGCTCGAGGGAACACCCGCAGAGTCTCAGGTTCTCGACGGAATAGGGCAGGTCGCTCGGCGATGGCGCCAGCGGCAGCACGGCGCCCACCACGCGCAGCTCCTCGCCGGTGTCGCGGTCGACGTAGCGCTTGCCCGGCTCGGCGTCGCGGATGATCTCGCGGTCCGACCGGGCGCGCAGGCGATACTTCTGGCGGGCGGCCACGCGGCGGAAGGATAGATGAAGGTCCTGATAGCTCACGGATACCTGCTGGAGGGCACCGGCAGCAACATCTACAACGCCAGCCTGGCGCGCGCGCTCGCACGGCTCGGCCACGAGGTGCACCTGCTCTGCCAGGATCGCCGCTGGAACGCACCGGATGGCGTGACCGTCCACAACCCCGACATCGGCCGCGTGCTGCCGGTCTACGTGGCCGACCGCTACGAGGGCTTCGAGGCCAAGCCCTACCCCGAGCTCACCGAGGCGGAGCTCGAGCACTACATCGAGGCCAACGTGGCCGCCGTCCGGGCCGCGCCCGCCTGCGACGTCGCCCTGGCCAACCACCTGGTCATGAACCCGGCGATACTCGCCCGCGGGCTGTCCGACGGCACGCCGTTCGCCATCAAGGTGCACGGCAGCGCGCTCGAGTACACGGTGCGCCCGCACCGGGAGCGCTTCGTGCCGTACGCGCTCGAGGGGGTCCGCGCCGCGTCCTCGGTGCTGGTCGGCTCGCACCACACCGGCGAGAGCCTCTGGGAGGTGCTGGAGGACGAGCCCTCGCTGCCCGAGCGCACCCGGCTGGGGCCGCCCGGCGTGGACGTGCACTCCTTCAGGCCCGGCACCGCCGACCTGGGCGGGCTCGCCGATCGCCTGGAGTCCGGAGAGGCCGCCACATGGGGTGGCGAGCGCGGCGCGGCGGCGGCGCTGCAGGCGCTCGACCCGGGCAGCGACCGGATCGTGAGCTTCGTCGGCAAGCTGATCGTCTCGAAGGGCGTGGACCTGCTGCTGGCCGCCTGGCCGCTCGTGGTGGCGCGGGTCCCCGAGGCTCGCCTCGTGGTCGTGGGCTTCGGCACCTACCGCGACGCCCTGGGGCGCTTCGTGGAGGCGCTCCGGCGGCGCGACCTCGACGACCTGCGCGACATCGCCGCGCGCGGTCGCGAGCTAGAGGGGGGCCCGGCGGGGGAGCTGAGGCACCTGCGGTCGTTCCTCGACCGGGCGGGCGGCGACTGGCTCGGCGCGGCGCCCGCGGCCGCCGAGCGCGTCCAGTTCACGGGCGGGCTCGACCACGACGACCTGCCCGCCCTGCTGCCCGCCTGCGACGCCCTCGTGATGCCGAGCACCTTCCCCGAGGCGTTCGGGATGGTGGCCGCCGAGGCGGCCGCCTGCGGCGTCCTGCCGCTCTCCGCGGGCCACTCCGGGATGGCTGAGGTGACCGCGACGCTGGCGCCCGTGCTGCCGGCGCGGCTGCGGCCGCTGCTGTCGTTCGAGGTGGGTCCGCGGGCGGTCGACGAGATCGCCGAGAAGCTGATCGCGTGGCTCACGTTGGACCCGGGTGAGCGGGAGCGCGCCAGGAGCGCGCTGGCGGCAGAAGCGGCCCGACGCTACTCCTGGGAGAGCGTCGCCGAGGGGGTCATCGCGGCCGCGCGAGCGGATAGTGTTCCGCCCCCGTGAGCCTCGCCCGGAACACGGCAAGCCGCAAGCGCTCGGCTCGGTCGAGCGCGCGCGGATCGCTTACCCCGCTCCTCGTGGCGGTGGCAGCCGCGGCGCTGTCCCTGGCCGCGTGCGGCCGCGACGAGGCCGACCTCTCGAACGGCAAGGCGCTGTTCACGGAGCGCTGCGGCTCGTGCCACATCCTCGGCCGGGCAGGCACCCAGGGCCGGACCGGGCCCGACCTCGACGCGGCGTTTCGCACCGCGCTCGGGGACGGGATGAACCGCGACACGGTCGAGGGGATCGTGCACAGGCAGATCCTGAACCCGCGCATGAACAGCGTCATGCCGCCGGAGCTCGTCACCGGCGACGACGCCCGCGACGTGGCCGCCTACGTGGCGTTCGCCGCCGCCCGCGCGGGCGAGGACGAGGGCGCGCTGGCCCAGGCCGGCCTGGCGGGGGCGAGGACCGGCGAGCAGATCTTCACGGCGGCCGGCTGCGCCGCCTGCCACACCCTCGCCAAGGCGAACGCGAACGCCACCATCGGACCCAGCCTCGACGAGCTGGCCCAGTCCGCCGGCCAGCAGCAGGGCTCGCCCGAGGACTACGTGCGCGAGTCGCTGATCGACCCGGACGCCGTCACCGTAGAGGGCTTCCAGAGCGGCGTGATGCCCTCCTATGAGGGCCGGCTGGACGACGAGCAGTTGCGGGCGCTCGTCGAGTACCTCCTGGAGGGTGGCTAGTCGACGAAGGGCACCAGCGCTTCGGTGCCGGTGACCTCGAACACGCGCTGGACCTCGCGGGGTCCGCGAACGACCTTGAGCCCGGTCTAGCGGGGGTCAACCTAGGAGTCGTGAAACGCCGCCAGCGCCTGCCGGCGCTCGACGTGAGCCTCGAAGCGCACCGCGCGATCATCCTCGATCACGAGCAGGTGGAAGGCGATCATGTCGAGCTCGACGCCGCTCCCGCGCCCACGGGCTCGCACCCGCACCTCGACCAGTATGCGGTCGCCCTCCTCCATCACCTCGAGCGGCTCGGCCCTCTGGCTCTCGAAGAAATCCGGTGTGAGGTAGCGGCGGACGGCGTCGCGGCCGCGCAGCGGGTGTGGCTCCAGCGAGTTCGGCGGCGGGCGCCAGTCCACGTCGGGGTGGAGCAGGTCCAGCACCGCGTCGACGTCGCCCCGGTTGTATGCGTCGTACGCGGCGCGGACCCTATGCACGAGCTCCGACTCGTCCATCAGCCCGCCAGCGGCAGCAGCTCGTCGAGCAGCTCCGGGGTCGCGGCGGCCACGAGGCCGGGCGGCTCGCCGCCGAGCCACCCGAGCGCGCCGCCCGCCTCCTCCACGAGGAGGTGGCCGGCCGCCCAGTCCCAGTGCTTGAGGCCGGTCTCGTAGAAGC
>JBOGXT010000192.1:0-8599 GCA_050694635.1 Thermoleophilaceae bacterium | reverse complement strand
GAGCGCCAAACGGACAACCCGCCACTTGCGCGTTCCAACGCGAGCGGGCGCGTCGGCGGTCAAGTCCGGCGCGACCGCCTTGGACGAGTTCGAGGCGTCCGTCCCGCCAGCCGCCTCTCGGTCGTGGACACGCTAGCGTCCAGGCGGGAGCGGAAGCGATCACCACTACCTGCGCTGGGTCAGCCGGTCAGGGTTGCGCGGCTTCGGTCTCGGTGGGGAGCTCGCGCCCGAGCACCTTGCCCTCGTACCCGAACGGCTCCTGGCGCAGCGCGCGCACGAAGTAGGGGATGGTCTCGCGCGCAAGGCTCCCACCGTGCATCCCGTGGATCCAGTCCGGGTCCAGTCGCTTGATCCGGTCCACCACGTGGCGGACGGGGTCCTCGTGGGCGAAGATCCCCATCTCCCGGTAGAAGGCGCACATCTCGGTCCCGAGGTTCTCGGTCACCACCGGCGGCTGGTCGCCCGGCTGGATGAAGAGGTCCGAGGGGAACAGGCTCTTCGTCTTCTCCTCGAACAGCATCATCGAGTCCCAGTGGTGGACGTGCGGCGTCTCCAGGAAGCGGAGCTTGCACTGCCCGAGGTCGATCACGTCGCCGTCCTCGTGGCCTTCGACCCGGCCGCGGTAGTTCCAGCCGCTCACGTTCAGCTGCACGCTCGCCGTGCAGCACGCCAGGGCCGAACTCGGAGCCCCGTCGAGGAAGCGGTCCATCCCCCCGCACTCGTCGGCCTCGAAGTGCAGCAGGATCACGTATTCGAGCTTGCCGGGGTCGAGCACCTCGGCGACGGCGTCGCGGACGTCGTCGTACATGCCGTACATCCCCGTGTGTATGAGCGCCGGGCGCTCGTCGCCGATCAGGAACTGGTTGAACTGGAAGTCGAAGCCGTCGGAGTAGGTGGTGGAGATTCGGTAGATCCCGTCGACGATCTCGTCGATCCGCGCCATGGCTGCCTCCTCTCGCGTCGTCCGGGCCCGGATGACCCTACCCGGGCACTGCGTATCGCGTCCCCCCACCCAGAAAAGCCTCCTCGGTGCGACGCCCTCAATCCTCGCCGACCCGCGGACGGTAGGTGCCGAACGCCCACAGGTTCCCCTCCGGATCGCGTCGGCCACGCACGCGATCCAGCCGAGCGTGTCGCGGAGCTCCGGCTCCAACCGCTCCGTTCGGCGGGGAGGTCGCAGAGCGCGAGGCGGCGGCCCGGGTGCAGTAGGCGGGCCACCTCGCGACCGGCCGCCGGCTGGTCCGGGAAGGCGGAAAGGGCACATTCGCTCAGCACGCCGTCCACGTCCGCGTCCGGCAGCGGCAGGCTCTGCCTCGCTCGCGGTCGCGCGCCCCCCACTATCGACTGCGGCGAGATGTCGATGCCAACCACGGCGCAGCCGTGCTCGCGGGCGAGCTGGAGGGCGCTCGCACCGGGGCCGCAGTCCTCGGCGCCCCCGTCGGACACGGCGTCCTCGCGCGGTGATGAGCGGTGCTAAACGGTGACCTCCCTCGAAGGCGCTGGCGCGGAAGCTACGAGGGGTCCGGACGGCCTCGGACGCGAGGCGCGTCCGACGCGCCGCTCACGCGGCACGCCGTGAGGTCGCGCGGAGCATGTGCGAGACCTCGGTGTGCGGGGCCGGGCGCGCGTAGTAGTAGCCCTGACCGAGTTCGCACCCCATCCTGCGCAGGGCCTCGCGCTGGCCGGCGCGCTCGATCCCCTCGGCAACCACGCGCATGTCGAGGCTTCGGCCCAGCTCCACGATGCCGCGGGCGAGAGCGGGATCGCCGCCGGGCTTCGCCAGGTCGTCGACGAACGGCTTGGCAAGCTTCAGGACGTGGACCGGGAAGCGCTGGAGGTAGCTGAGCGACGAGTAGCCGGTGCCGAAGTCGTCGATCGCCAGAAGGGTGCCGAGCTCGCGGAGGCGGTCGAGAGTGGCCCCGGCAACCGCGGCGTCCTGCAACAGTGCGGTCTCAGTGATCTCGAGGACCAACCGTTCCGGGGGGAGGCGGGTCTCGCGGAGCGCGTCGCGGACGTGGTCGATGAAGGCGGGCTGGGCGAGCTGCCGGGGGGAGATGTTGACGGTCACCACGAAGTCGCGCCCGACCTCATCCAGGTCCTGCCAGACACGCGCCTGGCGGCACGCCTCGAACAAGACCCAGCGGCCGATCGGCACGATGAGGCCGGTCTCCTCGGCAAGCGGGATGAAGTCGAGCGGCGGCACTGTCCCGCGCGTGGGGTGACGCCAGCGCAGAAGGGCCTCGCACCCAACCACCCGGTCGGTGTGGAGGTCGAGGATCGGCTGGTAGTGCAGCTCGAACTCGCGCTGCGCGATGGCATGCTGGAGATCGGCCTCCAGCTCGAGGCGGGCCAGGACCTCCGCGTGCATGCTGGGCTCGAACACCTGGTAGTCGCCCGCCCCGTGGTGTTTCGCTCGGTACATCGCGACATCGGCGTTCCGTAGCAGCTCCTCTCCCTCGACGGGATCGTTGCCGCTGAAGGCGATGCCGATGCTAGCGTCTAGGAATACCTCGCGGCCCTGCACCACGAGCGGCGCCTGGAGGGCCGCGACGATTCGCTCCGCGACCTGGACCGCTCCCTCCCCGGCGAAACCGTCCTCCAGCAGGATGGCGAACTCGTCGCCGCCGAGGCGCGCGGCGGTGTCGCCGGAGCGAAGACAGCGGCGCAAGCGGCTTGCGACGTCCACGAGCACCTTGTCGCCTGCATCGTGCCCGAGGCTGTCGTTCACGAGCTTGAAGCGGTCGAGGTCGAGGAAGAGCACGGCGACGCCGTCGCGCTCGCGGTCCCTCTGGGCGAGCACGTGGGTCAGGCGGTCGAGGAAGAGTGCCCGGTTTGCGAGGCCGGTGAGCGAGTCGTGGAACGCCTGGTGTACCGCGTCGAGCGTGCGGGCATCGGTGAGGGCGAGGCTGGCGTGCTCGGCGAATGCGAGCAGCATCTCCTGCTCGTGATCACTGTAGCGCCGGCCCGTCCGACGCGAGGCCACGAGCAGGCTGCCGATCACCTCGCCGCTCTCGTGGACCGGGGCCGCCATCGCCGCCTCCACGCCGTCGTGCATGTAGTCGTCGTTCGTCCCCTCCGCGTCGTCGTACGACTCAGCTACCACGAGCCGTTCTTCGACTATCGCCCTACCTCCCACGCCGACGTTTACCGGTGAGCGCCGTGTGCGTGCGAGCACATCCTCGTTTATCCCGAATGCGGAGACGATGGTCATGTAATACGGCTCGTCCCTGTCGACGAGGCGGAGAGAGACGATCTCGTCGCGGATGAGGTCGGCGGCGCCCGCCGTGATCGAGTCGAGCACCTCCTGGAGCGAGGCCCGGTGTGAGATCGAGCGCGTGATGCGCGAAAGCCGCTCGAGAAGGCGCTGGCGCTCCGTCAGCGACTCGAGCAGCTCTGCGGCCTCGTCGTTCAGTGCGCGCTCGCGCTCGAGCACTCGAAGGGACTCGAGCGTGAGCGCCAACACGCGACCCATCCCGCGCAAGAGCGCGCGTTCGTCGTGGCTCAGGGGCTCGCTCGATCGCGCAACGAGGAGCCGCCGCTCGTCCTCCCCATCGAGCGACACGGCCGCCGCATGGCAGCCTCCCGTCCCCTCGACATCGAGCGTCCCGGACCCGCTCTCCGCGATCGCCCGCAGCTCCGCGACAGGCACTCTCCCCGCCGGATAACCCACGCAGAGCGGCTCGCCTTCGGGCGTGACCAGCGCGGCGACCTCGCTCTCCAATGCCTCTGCCGCGCGTTCGACGCCGGCGCGCGAAGCGCCGGCCGGATCCCCGAACGAGGCGACCGCCGCCAGGAACTCGGTCAGCTGGTGCGTCGTCCAGTCGGAGGCGGGTGACACTGGATCTGGGTCGGCAAGGTGGCGCGCTACGCGAGCGCGAGGACCACCAGCGTCTGGTTGTGGAAGCCGCTGATGCCCTGGGTCCTGGCGATCTCGCCATAGGTGTAGAAGCCCGCGACCGGCGCTCCCTTGCCACGGTCGGCGATCCTGCCGATCTCCGCCTTGATGCCCTCGTCGCCCAAAATGCCCCGGCGCGCGATGCAGTCGAAGGCGAACACCCCGCTCGGCGGCAGCCCCGAGAGCGCGGCGAGCGCGTCGTGGCACGCGGCGTCAGTGGCCTCGAGAACGGACTCGTCGTCCCCCTCCATGAACCACGCGAGACCGCCCTGTGGCACCTCCGCGATGCACCCGAGGGAGCGCTCCTCGAAGTCGGCCTCTCCAATGAACCGGACCGCCTCCTCGGCGCCCCGTCGCGCAAGGCCGAGCGGATGGGTGAGCGCGTAGCGGGTAAAGGCGTTGGGATCCGCGTGCGACTCCGGGGGAGCGCCGAGACGCTCGAGGTAGACGTCGAGTGCCGGGCGGTCGTCGAGCGTGTAGACGCGATTCTCCGCGCTGCGCGTGACCAAGACGGGATCGCCGACACGGCGCCACCCGTGGCGGACGCCGATGCCAATCGGCGCGTCGGAGACGATCGCCGCGGCTACGACCGCGTCCTCGAGCACCTCGCGGCCGTGGAGCTGGTAGGTCTTGTCCATCTTGAGGTCGTCGCCGGCGCAACCGCCGACCAGGGGGACCGACGCTCCGAGGATGCCGTAAGCCCCTCGGACGATCTCCTGCTGATCGCCCGCCAGGCCGTCGGTCAACAGCAGCAGCGCGCGATGCTCCCCGTCGCCCGCTTTCTGCATGGCGGCCGCCGCCTCGGCCCCCGCCTCGCGAAGCCGCTCGGACGCCGCCGTTCCCGCGGCCGTGGCGATCGTGAATCCTTCGCCACCGACGGCGGTCACGACGACGCCCGCGTCGCCGGGGCCGCTGGTCGCAATCTCGCCCGCCGTGGAGCAGCCGATGAGCGGTACACCGCCGGAAGCATCGTTGATCCCTCCGAGAAGCTCCGGGAGGTCATAGCGATCAGAGCAGAACACGACTAGGAGCTTCGGCGAGTCGCCCGTCAACGCTATGCGCGCGGCCTCGCTCCCCGCCTCGCGCGCATCGTCGGTGTTCGAGTGGCCCACCCCCATCCAGCGGCGGCGGGCGCTCGTGGAGTTTCCGTTCTCGTGCGGCAAGGCGATCCTCCCGTAGCTCAGTGACCCATGACGTGACCAGGCGCGCCCGCCTCTCTCACATGCTTAATCGGTCGGCTATCCGGCCGTTTGAGCGGAGCGGGGCAGAACCGGACACTCCTTTTGACGGACGCACCGCGGTAACCGACCCTGCCAGTCTGGCTGGCGCGTCGGGCCGAGGACGAACTCGACCTTGTCGATGAAGGCGCGCTCCCCTACTCGACCAGCGCCTTCGAGCTCACGCGACTCTCGATGCGGGGGCTTGACTCGGCGCTCGCCATTGGCGGGGCCTCGATCTAGCGGGGAGACTGGGCGGGCGATGTCGCAAGAGAACGTGGAGATCGTCCGGCGAGTTATCGAGCGGTACAACGCCGGCGAACGGGTCTACCCCGACGGCTGCGGCTACAAGTCGACCATGACCCGCGTCGCCTAAGCCTGAATCCACCGTATTGCCTGGCTGCTCTGGCGTGAGTGGCCCGGTCGGCGTTTGAGCGGCGGTTGGGGGGTCGCGCTCGGGGCGGTGGCGCCCGGATGGGGTCGGATCGTTGGCTGGGGGGCCCGGCGTTGGGTGTTTGCGGGCTGGCTGAAGCGCCCGGGCGGGCAGGCGGGGGCACCGGATCGAGGTGGCCGGGCGGGCGCGGCGGTCAGGGGACCGCGGGGATCGCTCTGATCTTTGCGAGCGCGGCGGCGAATGCTTGCTGCCAGGGCCAGCGCGTTGGCAGGTGGAGGGTCCACTGGCGGGCTGTGCGTGTCAGCCTGCCGGGCATCCGCAGGTAGCGTCGGCGGAAGGTGCGTCCCGCTTGGCGGGGCTGGTCGGGCAGGCCGATGATCGCCGACCAGCGGGCCAGGTTGTGGGCCAGGCAGGCGATCACGCACCAGGCGCAGTTGGCGTTGAAGTTGCCCGAGGGGAAGTGGGCGAGCGCCCCGTCCTTGAGGTCCGCGATGTGGGTCTCGACGACGGCGTGGTCGCGGTGCTCGGCCTCGACGAGCTCGATCTGCTCGGCCCGGTTGGTCGCGAAGGCGAAGTAGCGCCAGTCGGGGTAGAGCTCGCCCTGGGCCTCGAAGGTGCGCACCCGGCGCACGATCAGCCGCTGGCACCCGAGCGTGGTCTCGGCGATCTGGGCCTCGCCCGTGTCGGGGTAGTCGGCGAGCGGGGTCCATGCGTCCTGGGCGACCGCCTCGATCGCCTCGCGAACGGGCTTTTGTAGCTTGACGCCGATCGAGTAGGCGATCCCCTCGCCGTCAAGCCAGGCGAACAGCTTGGCGTTCCAGAACCCGGAGTCGGCCCGCAGCAGGATCTCCCCGTCGGCCCCGGCCCTTCTGACCCTGGCGAGCAGCTCCTGGGCGAAGCGGATGGCGCCGCGCTGGGTGTTGGCCGACCCCTTGCGGTTTCGCACGTGCAACACCTCGCCGGTCTCGGCACAAGTGGCCAGCAGCGGGTGGTAGCCGAGCAGCTTGGTGTAGCCGTAGGCGGCGCCCTGCTTGAGCCGGCCGTGCACCTCGCCGACGAACGAGTCGACGTCGATCACCAGCCGAGCCGAGCCGGGGCCGGCGCCGGCCCTCCAGGCGCGCGCGAGTGCCTCGCCGAGCACGCGGTCTAGCTGTCTGACGTGACCGAACGTGAAGGCGCGCAGGAACGTCCCCAGTGTCGAGGGCGCCATCACCCGGTGGCCGAGCACCTTGCCCGTCGAGCCCGAGCGCAACAGGTCGCAGTCGTCGATCGAGTCCGCCCCGGCGAGGATCGCGTTGACGAGCGTCATCACCTTGCGCCCGGGGCGAAACGCGCCCCGTCGGCGGCCCAAATCGACGCACCGGTTGATCAGCCGCTCAAGCCCGAGTCGCTCGGCCAGGCTGCCCGGCAAGATCAACCCGGCGTCAGCGACCGAACGCGAATCGTCGAAAACGACCCGCACCGAATCGAGACCCCCGCCGGCGCCCACAGCCGCCGCTTCATCGTTCACCATCCAGGTGACCTCCTGACGCGGGGCCGCGGATGCCCATACATCCGCTGAAAAGCCCTGCTCAGGAGGTCATTCTCGGTTCCGGACCGGACAGAACCGCCCACCAACCAGCGGGCAATACGGTGGATCCAGGCTAAGCTAAGGCGAGCATCCGCCGCCCGCCACACGAGCAGATTCCTCTGCCGACGCGGGTCAGCGCCAGCGGGGCCAGGGGGCGCGCGACTGCCCCCTCGCGCAGGAAAGCGGGCGCGCGTCTACTGCCGGCCCGGGCTCCTCCTGATCGTCCAACGCAGGCATGATCCGATCGCGCACGAGACACCCGCTTCCTCGTCATGGGAGAGCGCCGGGAAGCTGTCGTCGGGCCGAGCGATGAGTTTCGCGGCACCCACGGTCTCAGTAGAGAGCAGACCAGGAAGGAGACGCCGTGTCCGCAACCGTTCTTTACATGTCCATGTCCCTCGACGGATTCATCGCCGGGCCAAATGAGAGACCGGACAACCCGCTCGGCGACGGCGGGGAACGCCTCCACGAGTGGCCCTTTCCAGGCGCCGAGGACGGCGCGAACCGCCAGATCTACGACGAGTTCATGGCCACCGGGGCCATTGTCGCCGGGAGCGGGAGCTTCGAACCCGCAGGCGGCTGGGGAGGCGACCACCACGACGGCGTGCCGATCTTCATCTACAGCCGCCGGGAGCCCGGTATCGACATCGGACAGTGGCCGCTCGTCACGCACGTGACCGACGTCAGCACCGCGATCGCCCGGGCCAAGGAGGCTGCGGGCGACAAGAACGTGCTGGTCCACGGTGCCGCGGTCGCGCAGCTCGCGCTCGCTGCCGGCGTCCTCGACGAGCTCGAGATCCATCTCATCCCGGTGCTCCTCGGCCAAGGGCGCAGTCTCTTCGACAACCTCGATCCCGAGCACGTCGAGCTAGAGCGCACCCGGATCCTCGAGGGGGAGGCCGGTGTCACCCACATGCACTACCGCGTCCAGCGCTGAACGCAGCGTTCCCCCCTTCTCCTTCCAGGCGTAAGGAGCACCAGCCCCGGTTTCGTTTGGCGTGAGAGCCGCGTCGCGTGCGAAAGCGATGGTGAAGGCGGACTGGCGCCGCTATGAACCGGTGTCGAGCGGCGCGCCGCCGAATCCCAGTTCGTTGCCGTCGGGGTCGCGGTAGAGCGCCTTGCGTACGCCGTTGGAGTACGTGAGGCGAATGCTGAATCGGACGGTGCGAGCCGCTACGACGGGCGTTCGGACAGACGAGGACAGTTCGAGACCACAAAGGAGGCAATGCAGATGCGCGAGCTAGTCGTGTTCGCCGACGTCACCCTGGATGGCTACATGGCTGGACCCGACAACGATTTGGACTTCATGGTTAGCGATGACGAGCTCGATCAGGACTTCATGGCCGAGTTGGTGTCTCGCGCCGACACGATCGTTGTGGGACGGAAGACATTTGGGGGAGGAATGGCGTTCACTGGTCGACCGCCACCGAGCCGGCCGCGCAATGGATGAACGAGACGCCGAAGGTGGTGCTCTCCAATACCGGTGTCGCTCCTACGCGCGCAAGCGACGCTCCGACGATCTC
>JBOGXT010000191.1:0-17456 GCA_050694635.1 Thermoleophilaceae bacterium | reverse complement strand
GCTTAGCACGGCGGCCACGTGCTCGGCTATCGCGGGGCCGTGCTTGTAGCCGTGTCCCGAGCCGCCGCCCAGCAGCCAGACGCGCTCGTGCTCGGGGTGGCGCGCGAAGACGAACTCGCCGTCGGGGGTGAGACCGTAGTGGCAGCCGGGCGCGCTGGCGACCGGCGCGTCCGCGAGGGCGGGGAAGCGGCGGGCGAGGTACTCGCGGGCGGTCACGATTCCCTCGGCCGTGGCCTCGAGCGGGCGCGTGTCGGGGTCCACATCGGGCCCGTCCGCGTCGGGCCCCACCTTGAACCCGACGCCCTCCACGCGCGCATGCCCGTAGAAGGCGGCGTCGAAGTCGACCCAGCCGGGCCCGTCCCACTCGGGCGGCGCTTCGAAGAGCACGAGCTGCTGGAAGGTGACCCGCGCGGGCACGAGCTCGGGGAAGAGCCGGCCGAGCCAGGCGCCGCCGGCCCAGACGACCGCATCAGCCTCGAGCACCCGCTCGCCCACCCTCACACTCGATCCGAGGGGTGCGGCGGTGGCGGTGAGCTGGCTGGCGCCCGCTTCCCGGGCCCGCCGCACCAGCGCCCGCACCCCGTCCGCCGCTCGCAGCACTCCCGCCTCCGGCTCGTGCAGCACGAAGGCCAGATCCTCCACGGCCAGGCTGGGGAAGAGCCGCGCGCCCTCCTCCGGCGACATCCGCTCGACCGGGATCCCGGCGTCGCGCAGCACCCGCTCGCTCTCCGCCTCCCAGCCGTCCTCGCGCCGCGCGAACCACGCCACACCCGACTCCACCAGCACGCCCTCGCCCAGCTCGCGCCACAGCTCGAGCGCCCGGCGCGCCGAGCGCGCGTAGAACGCGTCGGGCCCGTGGGAGCAGCGGATCAGCCGCGTCTCGCCGCCCGACTCGGCCCGCCGGTGCCCCGGCTCGAACCGGTCCACGAGCGTGACCTCCCACCTCTCGCGGGCGAGCCGGTCGGCGAGCGAGGCGCCGAACACGCCTGCACCGATGACGATTGCCGAGGGCATGACCGACCTCAAGGCTAAGCTGGGTCGTTCGTGTTCGCGGCGCCGGTCAACCGCCTCATCACCGAGCTGGCGCGCCTGCCCGGCATCGGGCAGCGCACCGCGCAGCGGCTCGCCTTCCACATCCTGAGCGCCTCCGAGGAGGAGGCGCTCGCGCTGGCCGACGCCATCCGCGAGGTCAAGGCGACCGTCGGCCACTGCGAGGTCTGCTTCAACCTGGCCACCGAGGCCACCTGCCGAATCTGCCAGGACGAGCGGCGCGAGCCGGCCATCATCTGCGTGGTAGAGCAGCCGAGCGACGTGATCCCGATCGAGCGCTCGGGCGAGTTCCAGGGCCGCTACCACGTGCTCGGCGGCGCGCTGTCGCCGATCGACGGCGTCGACCCCGAGGACCTGCACGTGGCGGAGCTGCTCGGCCGGGTGGACAACGGCGCCGGCGTCCGCGAGGTCGTGATCGCCACGAACGCCACCACCACCGGCGAGGCCACCGCGCTCTACCTGGCCGACGCCGTGCGCGGGCGGGCCCCGGACGTCGCGGTCACCCGCCTGGCGAGCGGCCTGCCGGTGGGCTCCGACCTCGAGTACGCGGACGAGATCACGCTGGGTCGCGCCCTCCGCGGCCGGCACGCGCTCTAGCGGGCGTAGGATCTCCGGACGATCTGCGCGACGGCCGGCTGTGGAGGCTCAGCCGATCAGGCCGTAGTCCTCCTTCGCCTCGAGCGCTCGCAGCAGCGCGTCGTTGAGACGCCGGCGCGGGACGTCGCCGCGGCGGACGGCGCGCAGCACCGCGGCGTAGGCCGCCTGCTGGTCCCCTGGCGGTCCCGAGATGAGGAGCAGGTCGGACCCGGCCCGCAGCGCCTGGACCGCGGCGTCCGGGACCGAGTAGGACGAGGTGATCGCCGGGTCGGCCAGGTCGTCGGTGACGGTCACGCCCTGGAAGCGCAGCTCGCCGCGCAGCAGGTCGGTGGCGATCTCGCGCGTGAGCGAGCCGGGCCGGGTGAAGTCGCTGATCGGATAGAGCGCGTGGGAGAGCATCACCCCGGCCGCGCCGGCCTCGATGGCGGCGCGGAACGGCCGCAAGTCGCGCTCACGCAGCTGCTCGAGGTCGAGGCCGACGCTGGCGGGACCGAGCTCCGTCGACTGGTCGGCCGAGCCCAGCCCCGGGAAGTGCTTGACCGCGCCGAACAGACGCTGCTCGCGGTAGGCGCCGATCACGGCCTGCGCGTATGCCGAGACCTCGGCGGGGTCGTCCGAGTAGACGCGCGCGCCGAGGGCCGAGCCGGACTCGAAGCCCACGTCCACCACCGGCCCCAGCAGGCCGGTGATGTTGAGGCTGCGGAGGGTCTTCGCCGTCCCGGTGGCCTGGGCGGCGGCCTCTGCCGCCGACCCCAGATCCGCCGGCGCCAACGCCGGTGGCAGGCCGTGGAGCGTGTTGAACTCCCCGCCGTCTTGAACGGCGAGCACCCAGGGTGGGACGTGGCGTTCCTGGCGGGCTATGACCCGTGCCTCGCCGCCGAGCTGGCCCAGGAGGTTCGGGTCGCCGGTGTAGTTCGGTTCTGCGAGCACGATGCCGCCGAGGTCGAGCCGGCGCAGGCGGCGGAAGATCTCGGAGGTGAGGTCGGTGCCGCGGAAGCCGAACAGGAAGAGCTGCGCCACCTTTCGCTCGAGCGGCAGGCGGCGGGCGAGGTCGGCGACGCTGCGCGGTACGTTCGGGCCGTGGGCCGCGGGGCGCTCCTCCTCGCGCGCGGGGATGATGCGGGCGAGGAAGGAGGTGCGCTCGAGCGGCTGGCCGGTGCGCTCGGGCAGCGGGCCGGCCTCGTCCTTGTTGCCGTCGTGGTTGGCGCCGACGATCGCGCCCGCCGTCGCCGCCGCAAGTGCCACGACGGCAACCAAGGCGATGGTCAACCGACGTCGGCGTCGCACCCTCGGAACGCTATTGGTGTGGGTAGTTCTGATGCCGCATACGAGCATTGAGGAGACCCACACCCGGGGACGACGCGGTCCGGGCTATCTTTCGGCGTCGTGCCAGAGACGGTCGTCATGAAGTTCGGCGGGACCTCCGTGGCCGATGCGGAGCGCATTCAGCGCGCCGCTCGGCGCATCGTCCAGCGAGTCGACGAGGGGAACCACGTCGTGGTCGTGCTGTCGGCGCGGGGCAAGCACACCGACGAGCTGGTCGCGCTGGCGCACGAGGTGTCGCCGCGGCCCCATCCGCGCGAGATGGACATGCTGCTCTCGACCGGGGAGCGCGTGACCTGCGCGCTCGCCGCCATGGTCATCAACGACCTCGGCCGCGAGGCGATCTCGCTGACCGGCTCACAGGCCGGCATCGTCACCGACAGCGGCCATACCAAGGCGCGCATCATCGAGGTGAAGGCGCACCGCATCCGCGAGGCGCTCGACGGCGGCAAGGTCGTGCTGGTGGCCGGCTTCCAGGGCGTGTCGCAGGAGTCGCTCGACGTGACGACGCTCGGGCGCGGCGGCTCCGACACCACCGCGGTCGCGCTCGCGGCGGCCCTCGGCGCCGAGGTCTGCGAGATCTTCACTGACGTGGCCGGGGTGTTCAGCGCCGACCCCCGCATCGTCCCGAACGCGCGCAAGCTCCCGGTCCTGACGTTCGAGGAGATGCTCGAGATGGCGGCCTCCGGCGCCGGCGTGCTGCAGCTGCGTTCGGTGGAGTACGCCCGCAACCACGGTGTCAGGATCCACTGCCGGTCCAGCTTCCAGGATGGACCCGGTACGGTGGTTCAGGACGAGGAGCTGACCATGGAACGACCGCTGGTGACCGCCGTGACGCACTCCACCTCGGAGGCGCGCATCACCCTCATGGGCCTGCCCGACCGGCCCGGCATCGCCGGCCGCGTGCTCACCGCGCTCGCCGGCGCCAACGTGAACGTCGACATGATCATTCAGAACGAACCTCTGAGCGACGGGCACCTGGCGGACATGTCGGTGACCGTCCCGCGCGACGACCTCGCCGACGCGCGCGAGGCGCTCGAGCCGCTCCAGGCCGAGCTCGGCTTCGGCGGCATCCAGACCGACGCCCGGATGGGGAAGGTCTCGCTCGTCGGCGCGGGAATGAAGAGCCATCCCGGCGTAGCCGCCCGCGCCCTCACCGTGCTGGGCGAGGCCGAGGTGAACATCGAGATGATCTCGACCTCCCCGATCAAGATCTCCTGCGTCGTGCGCGAGGAGCACGTGGAGACCGCGGTGCGCCAGCTCCACACCGCCTTCGAGCTCGGCGCCGATGCCGTGCTGCCGGAGGACGTGGCCGGCGACCACCGGCCCAAGGTGAGCTCGTGATGAGGGTGGCCGTGGTAGGCGCCACCGGCGCCGTGGGTTCGACCATCCTCGGCGTCATGCGCGAGCGCTCGTTCGCCGCCGACGAGATCGTGCCGTTCGCGTCGGAGCGCTCCGCCGGCAAGACGATTGACCACGGCGACACGGACCTGACCGTGGTCGCCCTGTCGGAGGAGTCGGTCCAAGGCTTCGACCTCGCCCTCTTCTCGGCCGGCTCCGCCATCAGCAGGGAATGGGCGCCGCGCTTCGCCGACGCGGGCGCGGTGGTCGTGGACAACTCCTCCCAGTGGCGCATGACCGACGACGTCCCGCTCGTCGTGGCCGAGGTCAACCCGGACGCGCTGAACGGCCACCGCGGCATCGTCGCCAACCCCAACTGCACGACGATGCAGACCGTCGTCGCGCTGAAGCCGATCCTGGACGCCGCCGGGATCGAGCGGCTCGTGATGTCCAGCTACCAAGCCGTCTCGGGCACCGGCCAGAGGGCCGTCGACGAGCTGCATCGCCAGGCCGAGGCGGTGATCGAGGCGTACGAGCTGCCCGCGCCGACGGTCTACCCGCACCAGATCGCGTTCAACGTCCTGCCCCAGGTCGAGACCTTCAAGGACGGCGACGACTACACGACCGAGGAGCGCAAGTGCATGAGCGAGACGCGCAAGATCCTCGGCCGCGAGGACATCGGCGTCTCCGCCACCTGCGCCCGGGTTCCGGTCTACACCGGCCACTCGGTGTCGGCCAACGTCCAGACGCGCGACCCGCTGTCGCCCGACGAGTGCCGCGAGCTGCTCGCGGGGGCGCCGGGCGTGGTGGTCGTGGACGACCCGGCCAACGGGCTCTACCCGACGCCCGTCGACGTCGCCGGGCGCGACGACGTGCTCGTGGGGCGGATCCGCCGCGACCCCTCGCACGAGCGGTGCCTGAACCTCTGGATCGTGGGCGACAACCTCCGCAAGGGGGCCGCGACGAACGCGGTCCAGGTGGCGGAGCTGCTGGCCGTCCGCGGGCTGCTTCGCGCCGCCAGGGCGTAGTAGGGTCGCGCCTATGCCTGCGAAATGGACGTTCATGGTCTACATGGCCGGCTTCAACAACCTGTCGGACTTCGCGACAAAGGACCTGAAGGAGATGCGCAAGGTCGGCTCGTCCGAAGAGGTGAAGCTCGCGGCGTTCGTGAAGCGCCAGGACGGAAGAGGTGCCGAGCAGCTCGTCGTGGCCAAGCGGCCCGCCGACGACGTCCAGAAGAACATCGGCAACGCCGACTCCGGCAAGCCCCAGACCATGCTCGACTTCATCCGCTGGGCCCACCAGAAGGCTCCCGCCGAGCGCTACGCCCTCGTGGTCTGGAACCACGGCAGCGGCTGGCAGCCGGACGACCTCGACGACCTCTATGACGAGGTCCGGGGCAAGCGCGACCTGGGGGTCACTCCGCGCGAGCTCGCGGTGCGCTCGAACCAGAAGATCGCCCGCTCGATGTTCGGCACCACCGTGCAGAAGGTGCTCGAGCTGGGCGACCCGCAGCTGCGCGGCATCGCCAGCGACGACGGCACCGGCCACTCGCTCGACACCATCGAGCTTGACCGTGTCCTCGCGAAGGCCCACGAGGAGATCGGCCGGCCGTTCGACCTGCTGGGGATGGACGCCTGTCTGATGAGCGCGCTGGAGGTTGCCTACGAGACGCGCGCGAACGTCCTCAACGTGGTCGGCTCCGAGGAGCTCGAGCCCGCCGACGGCTGGCCCTACACGGCCATCCTCAAGGACCTCGCGGCCAAGCCGAACATGGACGGCGCGCGCCTCGGCGAGATCGTCGTCAAGCGCTACATCCAGTCGTACTCGAACCGGCGGCGGCTGTGGCCGGTGACCCAGTGCGCCACCACGACGGAGGGCCTGAAGCCGTTCAGCTCCGCGCTCGACGAGCTCGCCAAGGCGCTGCGGACGCACATGCGCCAGCACGGTGTCGGGCAGGTCCAGGCCGCCCATCTGCGCACCGCCGCGTTCATGGGCGACCTGTTCGACTTGCGTGACTTCGCCGCCGAGCTGCGCCGGCGGCGGGTCGGAACCGAGGTCAAGCGGGCCGCCAAGAAGCTCGTCGACTCGCTCGCCCCGAACGGCTACGTGCTGGCGGAGGGCCACCGCGGCGACAGCGTCAAGCAGTGCGGCGGCGTCACGGCCTACCTGCCGTTCCCGGGCGGGCACATCTCGCCGTACTACAAGGACCTGCGCTTCGCGAAGCAGCACCGCTGGGACGACTTCGTGCGCGGCTACCACCGCGCGGCGCGCTCCGGTTAGCTGTTCACCGGCCTCCGGTCGGCGTCCACGACGATCGGCTCCTGGCGAGCGAGCCGGGGCAGCTCGCGGCGCGAGGCGATCCCGAGCTTGCGGTAAATGTTGCGCGCGTGGGTGCGCACCGTCTCGATGCCGATCGAGAGGCGGTGCGCGATCTGCGCGTTGGTCGCGCCGTCCTGCAGCAGCTCGAGCACCTCCGCCTCGCGCGGGGTGAGCAGCTCGGAGCCCTGGATCTCGAGGCTGCCGCCGCCGGCCGCCGCCGAGCGGGGCAGCACGTGCATCCCGCGTGAGGCCAGGTGGATCGCATTGATGATGTCGCGGGCCTCGGTCTCCTTCGAGAGGCAGGCGGTGGCGCCGAAGGAGAGCATCTGGTTGCACTCGGCCGCCGTGGGCCGGTTGGCGAGCACCACGATGCGCGTCTCCGGATGCGCCTGATGCAGCTCGTAGACGTCGCCCGGCGCGCGCAGCGTCCCGAAGTTGAGCAGCACCACGGCGGGCGCGTGCTCCTCGATCGCGCTCACTACCTCGTCCATCGGGACGCCGGTGGCGACCAGCTCGAGGTTCGGGTCCTCCGAGATCAGGACCCTGAGCCCGACCGCGACGAGATCCTCGAACTTGGCCGAGACGACGGTGGGCATCGCGCGGAGTCTACGCCCGGAGGGGGGAGAAGGGGTGAGGCCCCGCTCCCCCGAAGATCACTCCTCGCCTCCCCTCGAAATCCCACCGCGGGGGTGGCGACGATGATGGCCCCGCTGGGCACCATCCAAAGCAGTCTTCAAGAAGCTTGCAGGGCGGAATGGGGTACGCCTAGCGAGAGAAACCGGCCAGGTGACTGGCCGGTTTTCTCGTTTTTGGGGGCGTTTGAACCAGCTGAACTGGGTATCTCCCGCCTGAGTCCGAATGGCGAGAAGGCTGACAATGGAGTTCGACCGGCGGAGCACGGCGCCTGGGTTCGCGCGGGCCGCGCTGGCCGAGTTCGATCACGGTCTCCCGCCCCGGCGCCGCCGTGACGCCGAGCTGCTGCTGAGCGAGGTGGTCTCCAACGCCGTCAAGTACGGCTCCGGCGGCACGCTCAGCGTGGAGTTCGAGCGCGACGACGGGCGCTTCCGCGCCGAGGTCGTCGACCAGGGCGACGGCTTCGTCGCCCCTCGCCGCGACCCCGACGACCTGTACACCCGCGGCGGCTGGGGCCTGCCGCTGGTGGAGACTCTCTCGGACCGCTGGGGCGTCCACCGGGGCTCGACCCATGTCTGGTTCGAGCTCGAGCTGAGCTAGTACACGCTAAGCGGCGGCCAGCTCGGCGATCTTGCGCACCACTTCGCGCGTGGACACCACGTGCTTGCCCATGCCCAGCTCCTTCGGCTCGAGACCCAGGGCGAGACCCACCATCTGCGGCAGGTGCAGCACGGGCAGGTCGAGGTCGCGCTCGACGTAGCGCGCCGCCGCCGGCTGCTGCATGTCGAGGTTGAGGTGGCAGAGCGGACAGGGCGTGACGAGGCAGTCCGCGCCCGCGTCGATCGCGTCGGCCACGTGCCGGCCCGCCTGCCGCAGCGAGGTAGTGCGGTTCATCGTGATGACTGGGAAGCCACAGCACTTGCGGGCGCCGGCGTACTCCACGGGCTCGGCGCCCAGGACCTCGATCAGCTGCCCCAGGTACTCGTCGCGCTCCGGGAACTCGTCGAAGCCGAGCCGCCGGGTCGGGCGCACGATGTAGCAGCCGTAGAAGGGCGCGATCCGCAGGCCCTCGAGCGGCCGCGTCACGCGATCGCGCACGGTGTCGAAGCCGATCTCCTCGGCCAGGATCCAGAGGAGGTTCTTGTTCCACCAGTAGGCGCCCGTCTCGTAGGAGAGCCCCTCCGGCTGGAGGTGGGCGTTCACCTCGGCGCGGTAGGAGGCGGAGGTGTCAAGCCGCTCCTGGCACTCCGACTGCGCGCCCTGGCAGGTCGAGCAGATGTTCATCATCCCGGCCGCGCCGTCGACCCGCTGGGCCATCGCGAAGGTGCGCGCGTTGAGCGTGTCGACCAGCTCCTGGTTGTGCTCGGCGATCACGCCGGCGCCGCAGCAGTTGGCCCGGTCGAGCTCGACCAGCTCGATGCCGAGCAGCGGCGCGATCTTGGCCATCGAGCCGTGCAGCTCCGGGGTGAAGCCCCGGGACACGCACCCGGGCCAGTAGGCCAGCCTCATTCGCTCTCCTCGCTCATCTCACCCACGATGTAGAGGTTCAGCTCTAGGCGCCCGTCCTTCGACTCGATCTCCTTGAAGATGCGCCGAACCTGCTTCTGGTCGGGCAGCTTGGGATGGAGGAGGGCCTTCTTCGGGCTGACCTTGCCCGCCTTCAGCCCGCGCAGCGCGGTGGGCAGGCTCTCGGTCAGCTGCCTGGCAGCGTCGGGCCGCAGCTGGCCCTTGACCAGCGAGCCGTCGCCGAACGAGCGTGGCAGCAGCTGCGCCTCGTGCAGCGTGCCCCAGCGCTCGATGATGTTGACGAAGGCCTTCTCGTGGCCGTAGCCGCTGTTGCCGTCCTTGATCTCGAAGTCCCCGGTGGCGCGGCGGCGCAGGCGCATGATCTGGTCCATCGGCGCCACGTCCTTCGGGCAGACCTCGACGCAAGCGAAGCAGTGGGTGCAGTCGTAGATGCCGTGCGGATCCTCCGCCAGGTCCTTCAGCCGCGCCTCGTGCTCCCCGTCACGCGGGTCGCCGACGAAGCGGTAGGACTTGGCGAGGGCGGCCGGGCCGATGAAGTCGGGGTCGACCTCCATCGAGAGGCAGGCCGACACGCAGACGCCGCAGTGGATGCACGCCATCGCCTGGGTCACGTCCAGCATCGCCTCCGCCGGCACGATGTACTCCTGGCCCTCGGGAGGCTCCTCGGCGGGGAGCAGCCACGGCACCACGCGGCGCACCTTCTTCCAGTGCACGGCCTCCATGTCGGTGACCAGGTCCTTCAGCACCGGCATGTTCCCCATAGGCTCGACCGTGATCGCGCCGTCCCGGGCGCGCTCGGCGGCTTCCCCGATGCGGGTGTTGCACGCCAGCGCGGACTTGCCGTTGATGCGAACGCCGCAGGAGCCGCAGATCGCGGCGCGGCAGGAGCAGCGGATGGCGATCGAGGCGTCCTCGCGGTCCTTCACCTGGAGGATGCCGTCGAGGACCGAGCGCTCGGGTGGCAGGTCCACGTCGTAGTCGGCCCAGTAGGCCGGCTCGGCGGACTCGGGGTCGAAGCGGCGGATTTTCAGCGTGAAGTCGGCCATCCCTAATAGGTGCGTTCCTGCGGCTCCCACCGGGTCATCGTGACCTCCGAGTAGGCGATCTCGGGCTCGCCGCCGTTCGCCTCGACGGTGATGTGCTTGAGCCAGTCGTCGTCGTTGCGCTCGGGGAAGTCGGTGCGGTACTGGGCACCGCGGCTCTCCCTGCGCTCGAGCGCGGACACCACGCTCGCCTCGGCGTTGTCGAGCATGAAGTCCAGCTCGAGCGCGCCCAGCACGTCCTGGTTGAAGACCGTGCCCTTGTCGTCGATCGAGACGTCGCTCGCCTCCTCCTTGAGGCGTCGCACGGTCTCGAGCGACTCGCGCAGGCCGGCCTCGTCGCGGAACACGGCCACGTACTTGTCCATGGTGCGGCCGAGCTCGGCCTTCAGCTCCGACACCCTGCGGGGGCCCGAGTTGCGGCCCACGATCGCGGCGATCTCGCGCTCCTCGTCGCTCACGCGCGCGTAGCTCGGCTCCGGCACGGGAAGGCCCCTGACCGCGTGGGCGGCGTGCCGGCCCGAGCGGCGCCCGAACACCAGCGTGTCGAGCAACGAGTTGGCGCCCAGCCGGTTCCCGCCGTGGACGGACACGCAGGCGCACTCGCCCGCGGCGTAGAGGCCGGGAATCGAGGTCTGCCCGTGGACGTCGGTCTTCACCCCGCCCATCACGTAGTGGTTGCCGGGCTTGATGTGGATCGGCTCGCGGGTGATGTCGACGCCGGCGAAGTCACGGCCCACGTTCACGATCTCGCGCAGTGCCTCGTGGATGCGCTTGCGCGGCACGACGGTGACGTCGAGCGCCACGGTGCCGTCGGGGAAGCCGCGACCCTCGTTGATCTCGGTCTGCTCCGCGCGCGAGACCACGTCGCGGGAGGCCAGTTCCATCTTGTTGGGCGCGTACCGCTCCATGAAGCGCTCGCCCTCGGCGTTGTAGAGGTGCGCGCCCTCGCCGCGGGCGCCCTCGGTGATCAGGAGGCCCAGCCCGGCCAGGGTGGTGGGGTGGTACTGGATCATCTCCATGTCCATCAGCGGCGCGCCGATGCGGTACGCCATCGCGATCCCGTCCCCGGTGCAGAAGAGGGCGTTCGTGGTCGGGTCGTAGATCTGGCCGTTGCCGCCGGTGGCGAGGATCACGGCTTTGGCCGAGAAGAGCTCCATCGCGCCGTCGCGGATGTTGCGGGTGATCGCGCCGGCGATGCGGCCCTCGTCGTCCTGGACGAGCCCGGTGGTGAACCACTCCTCGTAGCGGTACACGTCGTCGAACTTCATGAGCTGCTCGTAGAGCACGTGCAGGATGGCCTGGCCGGTGATGTCGGCCACGTAGTACGTGCGCGCGGCGGACGCACCTCCGAAGGCACGCTTGCCGAGCCGGCCCACCTCGTTGCGGTGGAAGGTCACGCCCAGGTGCTCCAGCTCGAGCAGCTCGTCGGGAGCCTCGCGGCACATGATCTCGATGGCGTCCTGGTCGCCGAGATAGTCGGAGCCCTTGACCGTGTCGAACGCGTGCGACTCCCAGGAGTCCTGCGGGTCGAGCGCCGCGTTGATGCCGCCCTGGGCGGCGTTCGAATGGGAGCGCACCGGGTGGACCTTCGAGATGATCCCCACGGAGGCGCCCTCCGCCGCGGCGGCGAGGGCGGCGCGCTGGCCGGCCAGGCCGGCTCCTATGACGAGCACGTCGTGCTGGGGCATATTCCGAACCCTGCGCAGCCGGCCATGCGGCTGCTTCGGGCCTGGCTGCCGATTCTATGCAGCCACGGCGCCGCGCAGCGCTTGCCGCACCCGCTCGATCGTGACGATGCCGCGCAGGACGCCGTCCCGGTCCACGGCCATCACCGCGCCCAGGCGCCCCAGGCTCTCCTGGCCCAGCAGCGACTCGAGCGGGTCCTCCACGCGGGCACGGAGGCCGCTGTCGCCGTCGTCGTGGGCCATCACGGAGGCGATCGCGCGGCCGGGCCGCTCCCCGTCGGGCACGCTGCCCACCGCCTCGCGCGCGACCACGCCCACCAGCCGCCCAAGCTCGTCGACCACCGGGAACCAGGGCCAGCCGTAGCGCAGGAAGAACTCGGTCTCGGCGCGGTCGAGCGTCAGGTCGCGCGGGATCGCGACCGGCTCCGCGTCCATCACGTCGCCCACTCGCAGATGCTCGATTCGCCCGGCGAAGTCCGCCTGCGCCTGTGCCGAGCGGGCGGCCTGGGAGAGGAACATGCCGATGAAGCCGAGCCAGACGCCGGCCAGGTACCTCCCCTGCACGAACAGCAGGATGCCCACGCCGATCATCAGCCAGCCGGCGCCGCGGCCGAGGATGGCCGCGAATCGGGTGGCGCGGTTGCGGTCGCCGGTGATCTTCCAGGCGATCGCCCGGGCGATGCGTCCGCCGTCGAGCGGAAAGCCCGGGATCAGGTTGAAGAAGAGCACGAGCACGTTGATCGACATCAGGTAGCCGAGCACGGCCGTGGCCTGGCTGCTGACGGTCTCGTCGTAGACGGCGCCGTCCAGCACCTCGTCGGGGCTCGAGATGAGCGCGCCGAGCCCGAAGCAGGCCGCCGCGACGGCCAGCGTCACGAGCGGCCCGGCCACCGCCACGCGGAACTCCACGCCGGCCGAGTCGGTGTCGCGCTCGAGCTTGGCCACGCCGCCGAACAGCCACAGGTCGATGCCCGAGATCGGGATGCCGTTGCGGATCGCCACCACCGCGTGGCCGAGCTCGTGCAGCAGGATCGACAGGAAGAACAGCAGCGCGCTGACCGTAGCCAGGAGGAAGGCGTCCGAGCCGGCCCCAACCGCCTGGTAGTAGTCGGTCAGCGAGTAGATGATCAGGAAGAGGACAAGGAACCAGCTGACGTCCACTCCGATGCGGATGCCGAAGACGCGAGCGAGCTGTATGGATCCGCCACCGAACACCACACTGGATGGTGGCAGGCCACCGCCTCCAACACACCGACCGCTGTCGCCACGGAGGGCAGCGAGCGCACCTCGGTGGCCGACCACGCGGCCACGCGGGTCGCGCAAGCGGGCGCCCTTGGAACAATGCGCCGCTCCCAGACTGAAGAACGAAAGGACCGTCTTGACACATTCCGTCACCTTCATCCCGGGCGACGGCACCGGGCCCGAGCTCGCGGAGGCCACCCGCCGCGTGCTCGAGGCCACCGGGGTCGAGTTCGAGTGGGACTTCCAGGACGCGGGCGTCGACGTCTACGAGGAGGAGGGCAACCCGCTGCCCGACCGCACGCTCGACTCCATCCGCGAGCGCGGTATCGCCATCAAGGGCCCGACCACGACGCCGGTCGGCTCCGGCCACCGCTCGATCAACGTCGCGCTGCGCAAGGAGTTCGACCTCTACTCGTGCATCCGGCCCTGCAAGGCCTACGAGGGCGTTCGCACGCGCTTCCCGGAGACCGACGTCGTGATCGTGCGCGAGAACACGGAGGACCTCTACGCCGGCATCGAGTTCGAGAAGGGCTCCCCAGAGGTCGAGAAGCTGCGGGGCTTTCTCGCCGACGTGCTCGACTCGCCCACCCGCGACGAGTCGGGCATCTCGATCAAGCCGATCTCGGTCTTCGGCTCGGAGCGGATCGTGGAGTCGGCGTTCGCCTACGCCGAGGAGAATGGCCGGAGGAAGGTCACCGCCGCCCACAAGGCCAACATCATGAAGTTCTCCGACGGGCTGTTCCTCGAGGTCGCGCGTGAGGTGGCGCGGCGCCATCGCGGCATCGAGTTCGAGGACCGGATCATCGACAACCTCTGCAACCAGCTCGTGTCACGGCCGGAGGAGTACGACGTCATCGTGCTGCCGAACCTCTACGGCGACATCGTGTCCGACCTCGGCGCCGGGATGATCGGCGGGCTCGGCCTCGCGCCGGGCGCCAACATCGGCACGGACGGGGCTATCTTCGAGGCCACCCACGGCTCCGCGCCCAAGTACAAGGGCCAGAACAAGGTGAACCCGACGGCCCTGCTGCTCTCAGGCGTGCTGATGCTGCGGCACCTGGGCGAGACCGACGCGGCGGACAGCATGGAGAAAGGCATCGCCGAGGTGATCCGCAAGGGCGACAAGGTGACCTACGACCTGAAGCCGTCGCGTGACGATCCGTCCGCCGTGGGTACGAGTGAATTCGCTGACGCCGTCATCGAGGAGATGAACGCCTAAATGGCAACCACAGTCACCGTAACCGGTGCAGCCGGTCAGATCGGGTACGCGCTGCTGTTCCGGCTCGCGAGCGGGCAGATGCTCGGGCCGGACGAGACGATCGACCTGCGCCTGCTCGAGATCCCCGACGCGGTGAAGGCCGCCGGGGGCACCGCGCTCGAGCTGCAGGACTGCGCCTTCCCGCTGCTCGCCTCCACCGAGATATTCGACGATCCCAAGCCCGCCTTCGACGGGGTGAACGTCGCGCTGCTCGTGGGCGCCCGGCCGCGGACGAAGGGGATGGAGCGCTCCGACCTGCTCGAGGCGAACGGTCAGATCTTCAAGCCGCAGGGCGAGGCGCTGGACGCCGGCGCGGCGGACGACGTAAAGATCCTGGTGGTCGGAAATCCCGCCAACACCAATGCGCTGATCGCGCTGAGCAACGCTCCCCACATCCCGGCCGAGCGCTTCACCGCGATGACCCGGCTGGACCAGAACCGCGCGGTCGCCCAGCTCGCCGACAAGGTTGGAGCGGGGGTCGAGGACGTGCGGGACCTCGTGGTCTGGGGCAACCACTCGCCCACCATGTTCCCCGACCTGTTCAACGCGAAGGTGAACGGTGAGCGGGCCGTCGACAAGGTCGACATGGACTGGTACGAGAACGAGTACATCCCGCGGGTCGGCAAGCGCGGCGCCGAGATCATCGAGGCACGCGGGTCGTCCTCGGCGGCGAGCGCCGCCAACGCGGCCGTCGACCACATGCGCGATTGGGTTCTCGGGGCGGACGGACTGCGCTCGATGGCGGTGCCGTCGGACGGGTCGTACGACGTGGACGAGGGCCTGGTCTCGAGCTTCCCGGTCCGCGCCGGCGGCAGGGGCTACGAGATCGAGCGGGGGCTCGAGGTCGAGGACTTCGCGCGCGCGAGGATCGACCGCTCGCTGGCGGAGCTCAGGGAGGAGCGCGACGCGGTGAAGAAGCTGGGACTGATCTAGGCCGGGTGCCAGCCCTTGTCGCGCTTCACCACCTGACCGTCCGACTCGAGCGTCGGCATCACCCGATACAGGTAGTTCGGCTGGATCTTCATCGCACTCGCCATCTCCGAGATGGTGATGCCGGGTTGCGTGCGCACGAGCTCGAGCGCCTGCTTGGCGCGGTTGCCGCTGCCGCGCGGGCGACCGCGCCGACGAGCCCCACCGCCACCACTACCGCCACGGCGCCGCGCGGGCCGCCGGCCTGCGCCGTCCAGACCCGCGAGTGCCGCTGCGGCCTTCTCGAGCCGATTGAACTCGTCAACCAATGGACGAAGTTCACGCATTCGTGCGTCTATTTCCTTACGTTTGTCATCCAGGAAGTCTGCCATTAACGGTTACTCTACTAGTGACCTGAGGCGCTGCAAAGAGCCCTCGAGCTTCTTCTGCGTCACTCGAGCGACCCCGCGGCCCGCGATGCGACCGAACGGGCCGCCGGGCAGCTCGTAGCTGTTCAGGTACGAGAACTCCGTGCCGCCGTTCTTGGCCAGGAAGCGATACTCGATGTGCGCGTGCGAGCCGACTGGTCCGCGCCCCTCCCACACCACGCGGGCGCAGGGGTCGTTCTCCACCACCGTCCAGCGCACCTTGAACCTCTTGCCGGCGAGCTTCAGGTGCTGGGTCAGCTTGGAGCCTTTCCTAAGACGACCACTAGGAGCGTCCTCCAGGTGATGGTGAATCGTCACCCAGTCCTCGAGGCGTCCCGGGTCCATGACCACCTCGTACAGCCGCTCGGGCGGGGCGGCGATCTCGATGGTCCGCTCGACCTTCACCGCGCCCCCAGCGGCTCGCGCGATTCCCACTCGCGCAGCGCGCGCTCCACGGCGCGGTCGAAGCCGAGTGGGCGGATGCCGTACAGGGGCGCCGCTTCGTGCGCTTCGCGCGGCAGGATGTCCGATTCGAGGCTCTCCATCAGCGGCCGCACCAGCTCGATCGGCTGACCGGTCACGCCGGCCACGATCGCGCTGGCCGGCGGGGTGAGCGAGCGGCCGAAGCCGAGCGGCAGGCGGCCCACGCCCATGGCCTCGGCGATGCGGTCGATCATGGCGCCGTAGGTCATCACGTCCGGGCCCACGGCGTCGAGCGAGCGCCCGGCGGCCGCCGGCACGGCGGGGGTGCGGGCGAGCAGCTCGATCACGTCGCGCTCGGCGATCGGCTGGGTGCGGTTGTGCCGCCACGCCGGCATCGGCAGCACGCGCAGCCGCTCCACCAGGCGCACGAGCACCCGGAACGAGGCCGAGCCCGCGCCCACAACGATCGAGGCGCGCAGGGCGGTGGAGCCGGGCACGGCGTCGAGCAGCACCCGCTCCGCCTCGAGGCGGGAGCGCAGGTGGGTGGAGCCGCCGGCCGAGGGCTCGATGCCGCCCAGGTAGACGATCCGCTCGAGCCCGGCCCGAGCGGCGGCGCGACCGAACGCCTCGGCGGCGCGGCGGTCGCGGTCGGCGAAGCCGGATCCGTTCGAGCTCGGCTCCATCGAGTGCACCAGATAGTAGGCGGTGCGGCAGCCCTCGAGCGCCTCGTCGAGGCCCTCGCCCTCGAGCAGATCGCCGCGCACGGCCTCGACGCCGTCGCGTGGCTCCACGGAGTCCGGCCGGCGAGCGAGCGCGCGCACGGCGCGGCCCTCCTTCGCCAGCCGGCGCAGGAGGCGGCTGCCGACGTACCCCGTGGCCCCCGTGACGAGCTCCATCTCGCCGTGCATCCTTCCATTCGCCCCCATCGAAAACCCGCTAGGTGCGGGTGTGTCCTCGAATACCCTGCAAATTGCACCGAAACGAAAAGGCACCGTTTTGCGGGTTCGGGTCTGGACCCGGTGGCCCGGCTCGTGCACCATGCGGCTCCGATGCCGAAGACGAAGCCCGCCCGCTGCGAGGACTGCTACTTCCGACAGAACATGCTCTGCGCGCTCGACCTCGACAAGCCGTGCACGACCTTCCGGGCGGCGGAGCGTGGCCTCGAGCCCGAGCGCCAGCTGACCTTCGTCTTCCGCACCGAGCGCACCACCGCCGCGTACGCGTTCCCGCAGCCAAACGGATAAGCCGGCGCCTGGCCGCAAGCGCTCGGCTCGGCCGGGTGCGCGCGGATCGACTTCTTGGGCGGGGTAGGCTCCGCCCCATGCGGTTGACGGTGCTCGGCAAGTCGCCCTCCTGGCAGGACGCCGGCGGCGCCTGCTCCGGCTACCTCCTCGAGGAGGACGGCACGGCGATCGTGATCGACTGCGGTAACGGCGTGTTCGGCAAGATGCGCGAGCGGATCGACTACGTCGACGTGGACGCCGTCGTGATCTCCCACCTGCACGCGGACCACTTCCTCGACCTCGTGCCATACGCCTACGCGCTCACGTACGCGCCGCGCCAGCAGCCGGTGCCCGTGGACCGCTGGCCGGGCACCGACTGCCCGGCCTGCCCGGAGCTGCACGCGCCGCCCGGGGCCCGCGACACGTTTCGCCGCGTGGTCGGCGCCTGGGGC
>JBOGXT010000190.1:0-5278 GCA_050694635.1 Thermoleophilaceae bacterium | reverse complement strand
TGATCCCCGAGGTCTGGGACGTGCTCGAGGAGGTCATCCACGAGCACCCGGTGCTCCTCAACCGCGCGCCGACGCTCCACCGCCTGGGCATCCAGGCGTTCGAGCCGGTGCTGGTCGAGGGCAAGGCCATCCAGGTCCACCCGCTCGTCTGCCACGCGTTCAACGCGGACTTCGACGGCGACCAGATGGCCGTGCACGTGCCGCTGTCCGCCGAGGCCCAGGCCGAGGCGCGCCTCTTGATGCTGTCGGCGAACAACATCCTGTCGCCGGCCCACGGCTCGCCGCTCGCCACGCCCTCGCAGGACATGGTGCTGGGCTCCTACTACCTGACCTACGGGCCGGGCGAGCAGGAGCTGAGCGACCTGCGCGAGCTCGAGCAGGCCGGCAAGTGGAACGAGAAGACGCACGGCAAGCGGCCGCACGTGTTCCGCTCCGCGCAGGAGGCCGAGCTCTCGTACGAGGCGGGCGCCGTCCGGCTGCACGACCTGGCCGAGTACCGCCAGCGCCACCGCGCCGAGCACACGCTCACCACGGTGGGGCGGATCATCTTCAACGAGCGCGTGGAGCGCGCGCTCGAGGATGCGCTCGGCGAGGAGTACGACCCCTCGACGTACGAGTTCGTGAACAGGCCGCTGAAGAAGCGGGACATGAGCGAGGTCATCGAGGGTCTCGTGGACCTGCACGGCCCCTACGCGACGGCGCTGGTGCTCGACGCGTTCAAGGAGCTCGGATTCCACTTCGCCACGCAGGCCGGCATCACGATCTCGAAGAACGACGTCGTGATCCCGCCGGACAAGGAGGAGATCCTCGAGCGCTACGAGAAGGACGTCGCGGAGATCCAGGACCAGTACGACATGGGCCTGATCACCGACGAGGAGCGCAAGGTGGCGGTGACCGAGAAGTGGTCGGCCGCTACCGACGAGGTCGGCGAGGCGATGCAGCGCAACCTCGACCTGCTCAACCCCATCTTCATGATGGCCAACTCCGGCGCGCGCGGGTCGTTCAAGCAGATCCGCCAGCTGGCCGGCATGCGCGGCCTCATGGCGAATCCGAAGGGCGAGATCATCGAGCGCCCGATCAAGGCCAACTTCATGGAGGGCCTGACGGTGCTCGAGTACTTCATCTCGACCCACGGGGCCCGCAAGGGCCTCGCGGACACCGCGCTGCGCACCGCGGACTCGGGCTACCTCACCAGGCGGCTCGTGGACGTGGCGCAGGACGTGATCGTGCGCGAGGAGGACTGCGGCACCGGCGAGTTCATCGAGATGCCGCTGCTGGACGAGGGCGGCCGGCCCAACGGGCAGCTCGAGGGCCGCTTCACCGCGCAGGAGTTCACCACCAAGCGCGGCCGCGGCCTGGTCGAGAAGGGCGAGCTGATCACGCAGGACCACGTCGACGCGATGGCCGAGGCCTACGGCGACGAGCAGACCGGGGTGCCGGTGCGTTCGGTGCTCAAGTGCCGCGCCGAGGGCGTGTGCCAGCGCTGCTACGGCAAGGCGCCGGCCACCGGCAAGGTGGTCGCGATCGGCGACGCGGTGGGCATCATCGCCGCCCAGTCGATCGGCGAGCCGGGCACGCAGCTGACGCTGCGGACCTTCCACACCGGCGGCGTCGCCGGCGCGGACATCACGCACGGCCTCCCGCGCGTGGTGGAGCTGTTCGAGGCCCGCAAGCCGAAGGGGCTGGCGGAGCTCGCGACGGTCGAGGGCACCGTACACGTGGAGGACACCGAGAAGGGCCTCAAGGTGATCGTGACCGACGCCTCAGGCGAGGAGCACGCCTACTCGTTCCCGCGCCGCACGCGGCTGCTGGTCGAGCAGGCCCAGAGGGTCACGCCGGGAGACCAGCTCAACGAGGGCTCGATCTACCCGCACGACATCCTGGCCTACGCCGGCGCGGACGAGCTCGAGCGGCGCACGAAGACCGAGCAGTACCTCGTCATCGAGGTGCAGAAGGTCTACAAGTCGCAGGGCGTGGACATCAACGACAAGCACATCGAGATCATCGTGCGGCAGATGATGAAGAAGGTCCGGGTCGACCAGAAGGGCGACACGACGTACCTGCCGGGCCAGTTCGTCGACCGCAACGAGATCCTCGAGGTCAACGCCGGGCTCAAGAGGGGCAAGAAGGAGCAGGCCCAGACCGAGGAGATCATCCTCGGCATCACCAAGGCCTCGCTCGCGACGGACTCCTTCCTGTCGGCGGCCTCGTTCCAGGAGACGACCAAGGTGCTCACCGACGCCGCGCTCGAGGGCAAGACCGACCGGCTGCTGGGCCTGAAGGAGAACGTGATCATCGGGAAGCTGATCCCGGCGGCCACGGGCCTCAGGCGCTACCGCCGGCTCGAGATCGAGCCCACGGAGCCGATCCGGCGCCACACGCCGGAGGAGATCGGCCTGCTCGACGAGTCCGAGCTGGCGGCCGAGCTCGGCCTGGGCGACTCGGGCGAGATCGAGGGGTTCGGCTTCGGGGACGGCGGTGACGGCGCGGACGCGTTCGGCGACCTGGCCGACCTGCCCTCGGACGGCGACTCCGAGTCCTAGCGCCGCAGTCGGGCGGCCCAGCCCAATAGTTGCGAGACGTGCTCGTCGGTCAATCCGACCGACGGGCTCGTCTCCACCAGCAGCGTCGGGGCGGAGCGGCGCTCCGCCCACGCGTAGCACTCCTCGCCGAGGTTGTCGTCGACCCACGCCGCCGGGCGCTCGGCGGCGTAGTCGTCCACGGCGTCCACCTTCCAGTGGGCCGATCCGAACACGGCGCGCCCGTCGAAGGTGAGGCTGGGGAGCTCCCGGAAGGGCAGCTTCAGCAGGTAGGGCAAGTGCTCATTGGCACGCTCCTCCCACCCGGTGGCCCACACGAGCTCGAAGTGTTCCGCTAGGGTCGCCAGACGCTGCCCGACGTCTCCGGGGATGCAGTGGGCGATGCCGTCGATCCAGTGCAGGGGACCGGGAAGCTCGCCCGTGTCGGGGGCGAAACCGAACAGGCTGATCACGCCGTCCACGTCGACGAAGAGGATTGGCTTGCTTGTTTCGTTCGTCACCAAGGTGTGAGCCGGCAGCCGCTTGGGAACACAGTAGGTTGACGACCGGCCCTCCTTCTCACTCAAGCGGGAGGCGTGCGGGCCGATAGATCGAAGTACGCGGTTGGGGATGGCCGCCTACCTCACCAGACTTCTCTTCCATTAGTTGACTCTTCAACTCGGAATCCTCCTGTCGCTGTTTTGCGCGCTCGCGACGAACGTCGGCTTCCTGCTCAAGCACCGCGGTGCCTGCGCGGCGCCCGACGTCTCGCTCAGGCACCCGATCGCCAGCGCCGTCGGCCTGTTCCGCTCCAAGTGGTTCACGATCGGCATGCTGGTCGCGCTCGTCGCCTGGACCTTCCACGTGCTGGCCTTGGCGATGGCGCCGCTGTCGCTGGTCCAGGCCATCATCGCCGGCGGCCTCGTGTTCCTCACCGTGCTGGCGGAGCGCTGGTTCGGCTTCACCGTCGGCACGCGCCAGTGGGCCGGGGTCGGCCTCACCGCGCTGGGCCTGGTGCTGCTGGCGATAACGCTGCCGCACCACGGCGGCGCCCACGCGAGCTACTCGATGGCCGGCATGATCGCCTTCGAGTCGGCGCTGCTGGTGATCGGTACGTTCCTCGTGCTGTCGAAGAAGCTCGGCTCGCACGAGCACCACGGCGTGATGCTTGGCACCGCCGCCGGCATCCTGTTCGGCGTCTCCGACGTCGCGATCAAGGCGCTGACCGGCTCGGTTGGAACGGGGGGCTTCATGGGTCTGCTCTCGCCTTGGCTCCTGACCTGCATAGCGGCCTCGGTGATCGCCTTCTACGCCTCGGCGCGCGGGCTCCAGAAGGGCGAGGCCGTGCCGGTGATCACGCTCACAAGCGCCGCGGCCAACGTCACCGCGATCAGCGGCGGGATCCTCGTGTTCGGCGACCCGATGCCGAGCGACCCGGTCGGGATCGTCCTGCAGAGCTTCGCCTTCGTGCTGGTGATCGTGGCGGCCGCTCTTACGCCGGCGCCGCTGCGCGCTGCGCGCGCGTCTGCGTAGTCACGAGCTCGGCGATCAGCTCCGGGTCGTCTGACATGGACGTGTGCCCGAGTCCCTTGAGGCAGCGCAGCTCGCAGCCTTCGATCAGCCGCTGGAAGCGACGGCCCTGTCGGGGCAGGAGCAGAAGGTCGCGCGTCCCCCACAGCACCAGCACCGGGCAGTGGATCGCGTTCAAGCCCCTGACCTGCCCCGCGAAGGTATGGGGCAGCGTGGGCAGGAACCCCGGGGCCTGGTGCGCACGGAACGGCATCAACCCGCTGCTACCATCACGCGCCGCATGCCCAGCATCAACCAGCTCGTCCGAAAGGGTCGCCGCAGGCCCAAGAAAAAGGTCTCCACGCCGGGCCTCAAGTCCGGCCAGGGCCGCAAGAAGCGGATCGCGGCGCCCCAGCGGCGCGGCGTCTGCACCCGCGTCTACACGACCACGCCGAAGAAGCCGAACTCGGCGCTTCGCAAGGTCGCGCGCGTGCGGCTGACCAACGGCATGGAGGTCACCTCCTACATTCCGGGCGAGGGCCACAACCTGCAGGAGCACTCGGTGGTGCTCGTGCGCGGCGGCCGCGTCAAGGACCTGCCGGGCGTGCGCTACAAGGTCGTGCGCGGGACGCTCGACGCGGCCGGCGTGTCCGACCGCAAGAAGGCCCGCTCCCAGTACGGCGCGAAGGCGAGGTAGCGATGCCGCGCCGCGCCGCCGCCGGGGTCCGGCCGATCGAGGCCGACTCGATGTACGGGTCGAAGCTCGTCCAACAGGTGATCAACAAGATCATGGTGGACGGAAAGAAGTCCACCGCCGAGAAGATCGTCTACGACGCGCTCGAGATCGTGTCCCGCCGCACGAACAACGACCCCGTGCCGGCGCTCGAGGAATCGATCAAGATTCTCACCCCGGTGCTCGAGGTGCGCTCCCGCCGCGTCGGCGGCGCCACCTACCAGGTACCCGTCGAGGTGCCGCAGCGCCGCGCCCGCACCCTGGCGGTGCGGTGGCTGATCGAGTTCTCCCGCAACCGCCGCGAGAAGTCGATGGCCGAGCGGCTGGCCGGCGAGCTGGTGGACGCGCAGTCGCAGCAGGGCGGCGCCTACAAGCGGAAGGACGACATCTTCCGCATGGCGCAGGCCAACAAGGCCTTCGCCCACTACCGCTGGTAGCAGGACGGCGATGGCCGTCGCGCTGCGGCGTCCTCGGTCGGCCGTGTGCGGAGCACTACGGCCTCCCTGCGTCCTTGCAT
>JBOGXT010000189.1:0-3785 GCA_050694635.1 Thermoleophilaceae bacterium | reverse complement strand
ACCTCGACCTGCTCGCTTTCGAGATCGAGGAGATCGACGCCCTCGCGCCGAGCGAGCAGGAGAGGGAGTCGCTGGTGGTCGAGCGCGAGCGGCTGCGCCAGATGGACGGGCTGCTGGCGGCGGCCGGCGGCGGAGCGGAGGCGATCGCCCCAGCCGCTGGAGAGGGTGGGGTGGGGCAACTGCTCGCGCAGGCCGAGCAGCTTGCCTACGCGGTGCGGGGCGTAGATCCCGCTCTGGACGAGCTCGCCGGCCGCCTCGCCGCCCTGCGCATCGAGGCGGAGGACGTCGGCGGTGAGCTTCGGCGCTACGCCGACTCCCTCGAGGCCGAGCCGGGTCGGCTTCAGGAGGTCGAGGAGCGGCTCGACGCCTACGAGCGGCTCGAGCGAAAGCACGGTGGCAGCGTCGCCGCTGTGCTCGCGCATGCGGAGCGCTGCCGCGGCGAGCGCGAGCAGCTCGAGCAGGCGGAGGTGGCCACCGAGCGCGCCGAGGCGGGCCTGGCTCACGCCCTGCAAGGCCGCGACGAGCTCGCGCACCGACTGAGCGACACCAGGGACGAGGCCGCCCCGCGGCTCGCGGAGCGGGTTCGCGAGGAGCTCGCCGTCCTCGCGATGGAAGGCGCCTCCTTCGAGGTACGCCCGGAGCCACGCGACGAGATCGGCTCGACCGGCGCGGAGCGGGTCGAGCTCATGCTCGCCCCCAACCCCGGCGTCCCTGCCGCGCCCCTCCGCGAGGCCGCCTCCGGCGGCGAGCTCTCCCGGGTGATGCTGGCGCTCATGACCGTGGCCGGCGCCGGTGAGTCGCGCAGCCTGGTGTTCGACGAGGTCGACGCCGGCGTCGGTGGCCAGACCGCGCGCGCGGTCGGCGAGCGGCTGCGGGCGCTCGCGGAGACGCGTCAGGTCCTCTGCATCACCCACCTGCCCCAGATCGCCGCGCTGGCCACGAGCCACTTCCGGATCGAGAAGTCGGCCGCCGACGACACCGCCCTGACCACCGTCGAGGAGCTCGCAGGTGACGGCGTCGTAGAGGAGCTGGTGCGGATGCTGGGGGCCGAGCGCTCCGACGGCGCCGCCCGCAAGCACGCCGAGGAGTTGCTGGCGGCGGCGTGAGCGGGCGCTTCGATCGTTCCGCCTCGGCGCCGGGTAGACTGGGGATCCCAGAGTCGCCTGTGCCTCAGAGCCGCCCGGAAACCCGTTTCGTCTTCGTCACCGGCGGCGTCGTCTCCGCGCTCGGGAAGGGCATCGCGGCCGCCTCGCTCGGTCAGCTCCTGGTCGCCCGCGGCCTGTCCGTGACGATCCAGAAGTTCGACCCCTACATCAACGTGGACCCGGGCACGATGAGCCCGTTCCAGCACGGCGAGGTGTTCGTCACCGAGGACGGGGCCGAGACCGATCTCGACCTGGGCCACTACGAGCGCTTCACCGACGTCAACACGAGCCGGGCCTCCAACGCGACCGCCGGCGCGATCTACAACTCGGTGATCCGGCGCGAGCGCCGCGGCGACTACCTGGGCGGCACCGTGCAGGTCATCCCGCACATCACCGACGAGATCAAGAACCGCATCCGGCTGGTGGCCGAGTCGGCCGACGTCGACATGGTCATAACCGAGATCGGCGGCACGGTCGGGGACATCGAGTCGCTCCCGTTCCTGGAGGCGCTGCGCCAGTTCCACACGGACCTGGGGCGCGACCGCTGCATGTTCGTCCACCTCACGCTGGTCCCGTTCCTCGGCCACGCGGGCGAGCTGAAGACCAAGCCCACCCAGCACTCGGTGCAGGAGCTGCGCCGCATCGGCATCCAGCCCGACATGGTCATGTGCCGCTCCGAGGAGCCGCTCGGCAAGGACATCCGCGAGAAGATCGCCCTGTTCGCGAACCTGCCGGTCCAGTCGGTGGTCTCGGCGCGCGACGTCGACTCGATCTACAAGGTCCCGCTCGAGTTCGAGCAGGAGGGCGTGGCGGACCGAGTCCTCGACCACTTCCGGATGGGCACCTCACCGCCCGACCTGTCCGACTGGCAGGGGCTGGTCGACCGGATCGGGTCAGCCATCGCGCCGGTTCGGATCGCGCTCGTCGGCAAGTACAACCAGCTGGCCGACGCGTACCTGTCGGTGATCGAGGCGCTCAACCACTCCGGCACCCACCACGGCGGCCGCGTGGAGGTCCATTGGGTCGACTCCGAGCGGCTCACCGACGGCGAGGTCGAGGCCGAGCTGGCCACATGCGACGGGATCCTGGTCCCGGGCGGCTTCGGCGTCCGTGGGATCGAGGGCAAGATCAAGGCCGCCCGCTACGCCCGCGAGCACGGCGTGCCCTACCTCGGGATCTGCCTCGGCATGCAGATCGCGGTCTCCGAGTTCGCCCGGCACGTGGCCGGCATGGACGGCGCCAACTCGACCGAGTTCGACCCGGAGACCCCGTACCCGGTCATCGACCTCCTGCCCGAGCAGAAGGAGGTCCGTGACATGGGCGGGACGATGCGGCTCGGGGCCGACCCGGTGAAGCTGCACGAGGGGACCCGCGCCCGCGAGATCTACGGCGAGGAGGTCATCTACGAGCGCCACCGGCATCGCTACGAGGTCAACAACTTCCTACGCAAGCGGCTCGAGCAGGCCGGCCTGGTCTTCTCCGGCACTTCACCGGACGACCGCCTCGTCGAGGTGATCGAGCTGCCCGACCACCCGTTCTTCGTAGCCTCCCAGTACCACCCGGAGTTCAAGTCGCGCCCGTTGCGCCCGCAGCCGCTCTTCCGCGAGTTCGTGGGAGCGGCGCTGGATCGCGCCGGGGAGCGAGCGCCCGAGGTGGAGCCGCAGGTGCGCGCGGAGACGCACGCGTAGGGCGCCCGCCCCGCAGCGCCCCGCTGCAGCAGCGGCTACGCCGCCCAATCCAGCTCGAGCGCTCCGCCCATGAACTCCGCCAGGCGCTCCGCTTCCGCCTCTACTTGCGTGCGCGCCCACTTCGGCAGCTTCCCGAACGGCTCGATCGTCACCAGGAGCCGCTTGCCCTTGCGTTCGTGGCTCCAGACGCCGTCCATGCGTCCGTTCACCAGCAGCACCGGCGAGATCCAGCCCTGGTTGCGGTAGACCCGCTTCTTCTCGGCCGGGTCGAGCAGCGCGGCGGCGTCGCGGGCCGCGCCGATCGTCCACATGTCGAATCCGGGCAGGAGCCGGGCCGTTCGCGGCGGCTCGGTGGCCACCACATCGGCGCCGCCCGCCTCCTCGGCGTGCTCGCGCAGCATCACGCCGGCCGTGCCCTCCACGTCCACCTCGGCGACCTCGTCCCCGAGCGCCTTCAGCATCCGGCCGCCGTGGGCCGGCTGCACGCCCCACCAGCGCGCCAGCTCCTCGCGTGTCGCCGGGCCGAAGGCGCCCAGGTGGCGGCGCGTCACCTCCCGCAGCGCCGCTGACGGCTCCGGCCCGGCCGAGCTCGCGCCCGAGCCACGCGTCAGGGCGCGTGAAGCGCACTCGTTGGCCGTCGCTCGGCCCGAAACAGAGGCGGCCACGGAATGATGCCGGCTTCAGGTACGGGCCCCAGCTGCCCTTCACCTTCTCCTCGAGCTTGGGCGATCCCGTGATTCCCGCCACCGCCGCGCCCAGCTCCTCGCGGGTGAGCAGCTCGCCGTCGAGGCCCTCGCCGATCGCGTCGATCAGCGCCTCCAGCTCCTCGCGCGTGATCTCGAAGCTGCGCAGCCAGACGGGCTTCAGGTAGTGCTCGTAGGTGCCGAGCGCGGCCAGCCAGGTCTCGAGCTCGGCTGCGGGGAGCAGATGGAGCGTGCCCCTCATCGCCCAC
>JBOGXT010000188.1:0-3659 GCA_050694635.1 Thermoleophilaceae bacterium | reverse complement strand
CACCGAGCTGCTGGCGGGTCGCTTCACCGCGGCGGCGGGGGTATGCGCGGCGTACGTGGCCGCCGTCTACACCGCCGCCATGCTGATCACCGCGGCGGCCGGAGGCTGGTGGCCCGACCACCCGGTCAGCCCGGGGCTCGGCTTGATGGCCGCCGTGGTCCTGATCGCGGCGCTGGCGCTGCTCGGGTCGATCTTCCTCTCCGCGACGGCCAACGGCATCGCGGTCTTCATGGCCTTCGGCGCCGGCCTCGCGGCGGGGCTGCTCGGCAAGATCGGCGACGCGCTCGCCGTCGAGACGCTCGAGGACGTGGCGGCGGTCGCCTCCTGGCTGCTGCCGTTCGAGGCGCTCTACCAGGCCGGCCTGAACGCGCTGACGGAGGACGTGCGCGGGGCCACCGGCGTGATCGTCCGGCTCGGGCCCTTCGGCGGCGCGCAGGAGGGCGGATCGCTGCTGTGGCTCTGGAGCGCGTCCTACCTGGTCCTGCTGGGTGCGGGCGCCCGGGTGGCCTTCGCGCGCCGCGATCTGTAACGACCGAAGCGCGTCAGGGCCGACCAGCCCGTGAACGCCACGATCGCCAGGCCGGCCAGGGCGTCGGTGAAGATCGTTGCGTACCAGAAGGGGGCGATGTCCGGCGAGCCGTCCAGGAAGTGGGCGGGGGTGGTCAGGCCGAGCCAGGCGTAGACCAGCAGACAGGCGTAGGCGGGCCCGAAGCGTCGCCGCAAGTAGAGCCGGTAGCCGGCAAGACCGACCGCGGTGAGCAGCGGCCAGGAGAGCAGGATGGCCGGCCGGATCCCGTCTGCGCCGCCCGCTCCGGGGTAGCTGTCGAGCTCGACGAAGTTGTGCGAGTAGTGCAGGCCGGTGGACACGATCGCGAAGGCGAGGATCGCGCTCAGCGCCGCCTGTCCCCGCTGCTCACCCGCCGGATCCCAGCCGCGCACGGGTCTATCCTCGACCTCCGTGGACGCTGTCGCAACCGACCGACTGCTCGAGGGCCTGAACGAGCCCCAGCGCGAGGCCGTCCTGCACGGCGAGGGACCTCTGCTGATCCTGGCCGGTGCGGGGTCGGGCAAGACGCGCGTGCTGACGCACCGGATCGCCCATCTGGTCGGCACGGGGCAGGCGGCGCCGGGTGAGATCCTCGCGATCACCTTCACCAACAAGGCCGCGCAGGAGATGCGCGAGCGGGTGGAGACGCTGGTGGGGCGCCGGGCGCGGGCGATGTGGGTGATGACCTTCCACTCGGCCTGCGCGCGCATGCTGCGGTCGGACGCGGAGCGGCTCGGGTACACGCGCGGGTTCACCATCTACGACGAGCAGGACTCGCTGCGGCTGGTCAAGAACTGCGTGGAGGAGCTCGACATCGACCCGAAGCGCTTCGCGCCGCGCGGGATCCGCAACCAGATCTCGGACGCGAAGAACGCGCTGCTGGACGCCGAGGCCTACCGGCTGAAGGTGGGCAGCTTCTTCGAGCAGACCGCCGCCGACGTGTACGACCTCTACGAGCAGCGGCTGCACGCGGCGAACGCGATGGACTTCGACGACCTGCTGTTCCGCTGCGTGAACCTGTTCGAGCTCTTCGAGGAGGTGCGCGACCGCTACCGCCGCTCGTTCCGCCACGTCCTCGTCGACGAGTACCAGGACACGAACCGCGCCCAGTACCGCTGGCTGCAGCTGCTGTGCGAGGAGCACAGGAACCTGTGCGTGGTCGGGGACGACGACCAGTGCCTGGTGGAAGGCACGAGGGTCGCCATGGCCGATGGGACGACGAAGCCAATCGAAGACGTGATTGTCGGCGACCTCGTGGTCTCCTCGTCCGGGTCTGGGGAAACGCGACCGGCCAAGGTCACGGACGTGTTTCGGAGCACGCGGCAAACAGGGGTGCGGATCAGGACGCGATCTGGCCGTGAGCTCGTGAGCACGCCGTGCCACACACATTTTGCTGGCTACCGGAATGGCCTAACTCCCGCGATTCACAGCACGTATGCCATACGACGGGAGGATCGTGGCTTCCGGATTGGACTGACGAGCGCTCCGGGGGGTCCGCGCCGAAAGGTCGTAGTCACTCTTTGCGCCGAGCGAAGCGGCAGTCGGGTGTTCCACACCGTGGCTGTCGGAGGACGCGACGTCGAGACGCGCCGCGAACTCGAGAAGCTCGGCTTCGGAGTCATGAACCCACGTCAGAACAGATTCGGGTGGCGGAGCGAGAAGTACTTCAAGAGCTTCTCCGACGCCATCGACGGGGCGGCCGAAGTCGAGCATGTCCTCGACGTGTCGGTTCGCTCCATGGCCCGACTTGGCCGTCGACAGGCCGGACTCATGAACGCATTGCCATTTCTCCCAGCCTCCAGTGTGCGACCGGGCATGGCCATGTTCACGGCAGACGGTGCGTACGACCTCGTCGACAGCGTCACCCGCGTCGAGCTCGACCGGCCGGTTTTCGACCTGAACATCGAGGCGACGCACAACTTCATCGCGAACGGATTGATCACCCACAACTCGATCTACGCGTTCCGCGGCGCGGACATTCGCAACGTGCTCGAGTTCGAGAGGCAGTTCCCCGACGCGACCGTCGTCAAGCTCGAGCAGAACTACCGCTCCACCCAGACCATTCTCAGCGCCGCCAACGGAGTGATCGCCAACAACCGCTCGCGCAAGGAGAAGTCGCTCTGGTCCGATCTCGGCGAGGGGGATCCGGTTCACCTTCGCGAGCTCGACGACGAGCATGCCGAGGCGCGGTTCGTCGTGTCGGAGATCGAGCGGCTCGTCGACGAGGGCGGCTCGCGTGACGAGATCGCCGTCTTCTACCGGACCCACGCCCAGAGCCGCGTGCTCGAGGACATGCTCGTGCGCTACGGCGTCTCGTATCAGGTCATCGGCGGCACGCGGTTCTACGAGCGCGCCGAGATCAAGGACGCCCTCGCCTACCTCACGCTGCTCGTCAACCCGTCCGACACCGTCGCCTTCGGCCGCATCGTCAACTCGCCGCGGCGGGGCATCGGGCAGACCTCGCAGGCGCGCCTCGTCGGCCACGCCAACACGATCGGGGCTCCGATCTGGGACGTGGCCGCTGCGCCCGAGAAGGTGCCGGGCCTCGCCGCCGCCGCCACCAAGGCCGTCGGCCGCTTCATGTCGGTGATGGAGCGCCTGCGCGAGCGGGTCGAGGGCGGCGCCGGGGTGGGGGACCTCCTTGCCGAGACGCTCGAGGAGGCCGGCTACCTCGAGGCCCTCCGGGCCGAGCGCACGGTCGAGTCGCAGGTGCGGGTGGAGAACCTCGAGGAGCTCGTGGGGGTCGGCCGCGAGTACGACGCCACGGCAGAGGAGCCGTCGGTCGAGGAGTTCCTCCAGCAGATCGCGCTCTTCTCCGAGCAGGACAAGCTCCAGGACGAGCAGGGGCTGGTGACGCTGATGACCCTGCACAACGCCAAGGGACTCGAGTTCGGCACCGTGTTCCTGATCGGGCTGGAGGACGGCGTATTCCCGCACTCGCGCTCGATCGAGTCGGGCGATCTGGAGGAGGAGCGCCGCCTCGCCTACGTCGGGATGACGCGGGCGAAGCGCGAGCTGTACCTGACCTACGCCCGAACACGGGCCCTGTTCGGCAACCGCGACTGGAACCTGCGCAGCCGCTTCGTCGACGAGATCCCGGTCGAGCTGACCG
>JBOGXT010000187.1:0-10690 GCA_050694635.1 Thermoleophilaceae bacterium | reverse complement strand
GAGCTTGTGGCCAGGGCCCGGGCCCAGGCGGAGCGCGCCGCGCAGGCGCGAGCTCAGTCCCAGGCCAGCCTGTAGCCCGCGTCCCCCATCAGCTCGGCCACGTCCATCTGCGCCTTCTGCAGCTTGCCCGCGTAGTCCCAGTTCAGCGACTGCCAGCGGGTGAACTGGTCCAGCACCCAGATGCCCGACTGGCGGCTACCGTTGCCGGACTTGCCGTTCCCGCCGAAGGGCAGGTGCGCCTCGGCGCCCGAGGTCGAGTTGTTCACCGACACCATGCCCGCGCTCACGCCCTCCCGGAAGCGGAAGGCCCAGCGCGGGTCGTTCGTGTAGATCGCCGACGACAGCCCGTAGCCGTGCCCGTTGGCGAGCGCGATCGCCTCGTCGAAGTCGCCGAAGCTCGCCACGCCGACGATCGGGCCGAACGTCTCGGTGCCGTATATCTCGTCCTCGGCGGTGACCCCGTCGACGATCGTGGGGTGGCTGAAGATGCCGGCGTCCGGGTCGCCCACGAAGCCCTCGCGCGGGTTGCCGGAGCCGATCCGGCCGGTGCCGGTGGAGCCCGAGATCGAGTGGTGGTCGCGGATCAGCTCGAGCCAGCCGAGGAAGCGCTCCTGGAAGCGCTCGTGGATCATCGGGCCGTAGAGCACGTCCTCGAACGGGTCGCCGATCGCGGCCGTCTCGACGAGCCCCGTGAAGCGGCGCATGAACTCGTCGTGCACCGAGTCCTCCACGATCACAGTGCCGAGCGAGGTGCAGCGCTGGCCGGCGGTGCCGAAGCCGCTGAACAGGGCGCCCTCGGCCGCGAGGTCCAGATCGGCGTCGGGCATCACGACGAGCGGGTTCTTGCCGCCCAGCTCGAGGCATGGCGACTGCACGTGGCGCCCGCACAGCTCGCCGATCCGCGAGCCGACCGCCGACGAGCCCGTGAAGCCGACCTTGTCGACGAGCCGCTTGTCGAGCGCCCGCTCGAGACCCTCGAACGCGGCCGGCCCGTCGCACTGGACGAGGTTGAGCACGCCGTCGGGCAGGCCGCCGTTGAGGAACAGGCGCGCCAGCGCGTCGCCGAGGGCGGGCGCGTACTCGGCGGGCTTCCAGACCACGGCGTTGCCGCACAGGAGCGCCGGCACGAGGTACCACGACGGCACCGCGACCGGGAAGTTGCCGGCGGTCACGATCGCCGCGACGCCCACCGGGTTGCGGAAGGTGAAGAGCTGCTTGTCGGGCAGCTCGCTCGGCACAGTCTGGCCGTAGAGGCGGCGGCCCTCGGAGACGAAGAAGTCGCACGTGTCGACGATCTCCTGCACCTCGCCCAGCGACTCCGGGTAGGGCTTGCCGATCTCGCGCGTCAGGAGCCGGCCGAGCGCCTCCTTGTTGTCCTCGACCAGGCGGCCGATCCGGCCGATCGCCTTGCCTCGCACCGGCGCCGGCGTGGCGGCCCAGGCGCTTTGCGCCTCGCGTGCCGCGCGGCAGGCGTCCACGAACGTGCCGGCGTCGCCGAGCCACGCCTCGCAGACGAGCTCCTCCAGGTTCGCCGGGTTGCGCGACTCGACGCGCCTCCCGTCCTCGCGCGCCTGCCCGGCGATGATCGACCCGACCGTCCTCGTCTCGGTGATGCTCATGGGCGAAGCGTAGAGCCCTTACCGAACCGCCACCAGAGTGACTCCGCGCACCAGGAGCTCGTCCGTCGAGTACCTGTCGCGAAACCGCGGCGCCAGCGCGAGCCGCTCGATCGCCGCGCGGTCCTCGGCCCGGACGGCCTCCACCTTGCGCTCCAGGATGTCGAAGCCGGCGGCGGAGAACATGCCCTCGTAGTCCGGTAGCCGCAGCCGGTTCTGGAAGTGGATCGGCGAGTTCACGATGCGCCAGACGCCGTCGCCGAACTTCAGGAAGTTGTAGGACGAGATGGACGGGTCGAAGAACGAGTAGTGATCGTTCATGTCGATCGCGGAGCTGATGACCGCGCCGGGGCGCAGCAGCCGGCGCGACTCGTCCAGGATCGCCGCTATGTCGCGTGCCGGGATGTGCTCCAGGGTGAACGTGCTCGAGATGCAGTCGACAGAGGCGGCCTCGAGACCGGTTGCTCGAGCGTCACACGGAGCGAGATAGCGGATACCGAAGCGCTCGAGGTCGGCGGCCGTTTCGACGGCCCCCGCCTTCGGCCACGCGGGGGAACCGCCCGCGGCGCCCTCGAGCAGCTCGCGGTATCGACCGAGCCGCGCGACGGTGCCGTTCACTAGCTCGGGTCGCAGGTTCGCCCTGATGTCGACGATGGTCTGGCGACCCACGCCGAGCACGCTCAACACGATCGGCGTGATGAGGTCCCAGCCGGCTCCGAACTCGTAGAAGTGAGCCTCGCCAGGCGCCCGAGCTCCGTGGCGGCGAAAGGCCGCGAAATGCTCGAGGGTCTTGTCCACGTGGAGGCGGAAGTTGTCCTCGTCGCGCGGCAGTCCCTTCGTGACTCGCGTCTGGAACCAGTAGTTGAGCCTGTCGGCGCGCGGCAACGCCCCCAGCCCGCGCTGGACGGCCGCCTTGGCTATCCACCGCATCGCGCGCACGGTCCCGCTAGCCGTGTGCCGCGAGCCGGCCCTCGAGCGCCTCGAGCTGGCTCCGCAGCTCGTCCGGCAGCGAGTCGCCGAAGAGGGCGTAGTGCTGGTGGATCTGGGGCAGCTGCACCTTCCACTCCTCGGGGTCGACGTCGAGGAGCTTCTCCAGCTCGCCGCTCGACAGGTCCAGGCCGCCGGTCTCGAGCGCGCCCGGTGCGGGCACCAGCCCGATCGGCGTTTCCACGGCGTCCGCCTCGCCGTCGCAGCGGCGGAAGATCCAGGCCAGCACGCGGCTGTTCTCGCCAAAGCCGGGCCAGATGAACTTGCCGTCGTCGTCCTTGCGGAACCAGTTGACCATGAAGATCTTCGGCAGCCGCACCCCCTCGCGGCGGCCGGTCTCGAGCCAGTGGCGGAAGTAGTCGGCCATGTGGTAGCCGCAGAAGGGCAGCATCGCGAACGGATCGAAGCGCAACTCGCCCACCGTGCCCGCCGCAGCGGCCGTCTTCTCCGACCCCATGATCGAGCCCATGAAGACGCCGTGCTCCCAGTCGGAGGCCTCCGTCACGAGCGGCACGACCGTGGCGCGGCGGCCGCCGAACAGGAAGGCGTCCATCGGCACGCCCTTCGGGTCCTCCCAGTTCGCCGCGATCGAGGGACACTGCGCGGCGGGCGTAGTGAAGCGGGCGTTGGGATGAGCCGCGGCGGCGTCCGAGTCCGGCGTCCAGTCGATCCCGTGCCAGTCGATCGCATGGTCCGGCGGCTCGGGGGTCATGCCCTCCCACCAGATGTCGCCGTCGTCGGTCCTGGCGCAGTTCGTGAAGATCGAGTTCCGGGCCACGGTCGCCATCGCGTTGGGGTTGGTGTCCGCGCCGGTGCCGGGCGCCACGCCGAAGAAGCCGGCCTCGGGGTTGATGGCGTGGAGGCGGCCGTCCTTCCCCCACTTCATCCAGGCGATGTCGTCGCCCACCGTCTCGACCTTCCAGCCCTCGAGCGTGGGGATCAGCATGGCCAGGTTGGTCTTGCCGCAGGCCGAGGGGAACGCACCGCCCACGTGCTTCACCGCGCCGTCGGGTGAGGTGAGCTTCAGGATCAGCATGTGCTCGGCGAGCCACCCCTCGTCGCGTGCCATGACCGACGCGATCCGCAGCGCGAAGCACTTCTTGCCGAGCAGGGCGTTGCCGCCGTAGCCAGAGCCGTAGGACCAGATCTCGCGCGACTCCGGGAAGTGGACGATGTACTTGTTGTCCGCGTCGCAGGGCCAGGGAACGTCATCCTGGCCCTCCTCGAGCGGCGCGCCGACCGTGTGGAGGCAGGGCACGAACTCGCCGTCCTCCCCCAGTACGTCGAGCGCCCCCTTCCCCATCCGGGTCATGATGCGCATCGACACGGCCACGTAGGCCGAGTCGGTCAGCTGCACGCCCACGTGCGCGATCGGAGAGCCGAGCGGGCCCATCGAGAACGGCACCACGTACATGGTGCGCCCGGGCATCGAGCCGCGGAACAGCCCGCTCAGGACGTCCCGCATCTCGGCGGGGTCGCGCCAGTTGTTGGTGGGCCCCGCGTCCTCCTCGCGCTCGGAGCAGATGAAGGTGCGGTCCTCGACGCGCGCCACGTCCCCGGGATCGGAGCGGGCGAGGTAGGAGTTGGGGCGCTTCGCGTCCGAGAGCTTCTCGAACGTGCCGGCCTCGACCAGCGCCCGGCAGAGGCTGTCGTACTCCTCTGCGGTGCCGTCGCACCAGTGGATCGAGTCGGGCTGGGTGAGCTCGGCGACCCCTTCCACCCATGCGATGAGCTTCTCGTGGGTGGTCGGGGCGCTTGTCGTCTGGGTCACGGCGGGAAGCGTATTACCCAGAAGCCGTGCGCAAGCACTCGGCTCGGCCGAGTGCGCGCGCTTCGACTCTAGACTGGGTCGCATGCGGGCAGTGCTGCGCTTCGTGGCCTCCGTGATGATGGTCAGCGGCACGCTTCTGATCACCGACGCGGTCATCACCCTGGTCTGGCAGGAGCCCGTGTCGGCCTTCGTGGCCGAGCGAGAGCAGGCCGCGCTGAAGGATGCGCTCTTCGACCCACCGGAGCGGGTGCTCCGCCGCGAGCCGCTCAAGGGCGACGCGATCGCACGCATCGAGATCCCGACGATCGGCGTGTTCGACTACGTGGTGGAGGGCACGGACACGGGGGACCTGCGCAAGGGCCCCGGGCACTATCCGGACACTCCCCTGCCCGGCGAGCGCGGCACCTCCGCGATCGCGGGGCACCGTACGACCTACGGCGCCCCCTTTCGCGACATCGACGACCTGAAGCGCGGCCAGGTGATCCGCCTCGACATGCCCGACGGGACCTTCGTCTACCACGTGGAGCGCACCAAGATCGTGGACGACCAGGACCTGTCGGTGCTCGAGCCGGTCGGCCACCGGCGCCTCATGCTGAGTGCCTGCCACCCGCTCTACAGCGCCGCCGAGCGGGTTATCGTGTTCGCGCGGCAGGTGCGGCGCGAGCGGGCCCGGGTCAGCCCGGGCTCGTGAAGCCCGCCCCGTCCGCCGATCTTTCCACTGAGGACTGATCGCGCGATTCGAGGAAGAGGATCAGCCCGACCACCAGGGCGAGCGAGATCGCCAGGACGGCGAGCCAGTATATGACCTTCAGAACCACGGCGATGCGCGCACCGTATACCCCAGAAGAGTCGAACCGATCACTAAGGTTTTGCAGCGCTAACGATGTAGGAAGAATGAGTCGATGAGCAATCGCGCGGTGATTCTCGCTGGCGGCAAGGGCTCCCGCCTAGGCCCGTACACCACCGTCCTACCGAAGCCCCTCCTGCCGATCGGAGATCGCGCGATCCTCGACGTCGTGGTTCGCCAGCTGCGCGACTGCGGCTTCACCGATCTGACGCTGGCGGTCGGCTACCTCGCCCACCTGGTCCGCGCCGTGATGGGCGACGGATCGAGCTTCGGGGTTCAGATCGCCTACCACGAGGAGTCGGAGCCACTCGGCACGATCGGCGCTCTGGCCACGATCGACGGGCTGGACGACACGTTCCTCGTGATGAACGGAGACATTCTCACGGCGATCGACTACGCGCAGCTCCTGGACATACACAAGGAATCCGGAAACATGCTCACGCTCGCCTCCCACCGTCGCGTGGTGCACATCGACTACGGGGTGATGCATCTGGGCGGGGACAACGGTTCCACCCGAGCCGTCGTCGGGTTCGAGGAGAAGCCCGAGATGCCGTGCATCGTCAGCATGGGCATCTACGTGCTGGAGCCGGCGGTGCTGCGCTACATCGAGGCTGGCGAGCGACTGGACCTGCCCGATCTGGTCTTCCGCCTGCTCGATGCCGGTGAGCCGGTGGGCTCCCATCTGTACGACGGCTTCTGGCTCGACATCGGTCGCCACGACGACTATCAGCGGGCGATCGCCGACTTCGAGCAGATGCGCAGCGTGTTGCTGAGAGAGCCGGCCGCCGACAACGGCCGGGCGGGCTCCGACCCCGCCGCCGCGCCGACCGCCGAGGACCAAACGACGCAGTGACCGTCCTCGTGACCGGTGGTGCCGGCTACGTCGGTTCGCTCGTGGTGGACGAGCTGATCGAGGCGGGCCGGCACGTGCGGGTCCTGGACGTGCTCCTCCACGGGCAAGAGGAGGTCGCGCGCCGTCTCGAGGGCCGCGGAGTGGAGGTCATCCGCGGGGACATCCGCTCGGCTGATGCGCGCCGGCGGGCGGTCCGCGGAGCCGGCGCCGTCGTCCACCTCGCCGCGATCGTCGGCGACCCCGCCTGCGCCAGGGATCCCGAGCTCTCCGCCGCCGTCAACCACGACGCCAGCCAAGCGCTGATCGCGGATGCCCGCGGCGCGGGGGTCGAGCGCTTCGTGTTCGCCTCCACCTGCTCGAACTACGGCCGTACCGCGGACCCGACCGTGGCCATCGACGAGCGCGGCGAGCTGCGCCCCGTCTCGCTCTACGCGCGGCAAAAGGTGGCGGTCGAGCGGTCGCTGCTGGAGCACCACGCGGCCGACGTAGCCGCCGTCTGCCTGCGCTTCGCGACCGTCTACGGGACCAGCGAGCGGATGCGCTTCGACCTGACCGTGAACGAGTTCACACGGGACCTGTGGGCGGGGCGCCCGCTGGAGGTGTTCGGGGAGTACTTCTGGCGCCCGTACATCCACGTGCGGGACGCCGCCCGTGCCGTGCGAACCGTTCTCGACGCCGAGCCTGCCAAGGTCGAGGGCGACGTGTTCAACGCCGGGCGTACCGACGAGAACTACCGCAAGCTCGACCTCGTCCGCATCATCACCGAACGGCTCGGGCGCGGCGAGGTCAGCTTCGTCCAACGAGACGAGGATCCGCGCGACTACAGGGTCTCGTTCGAGAAGATCCGCTCGCGGCTCGCCTTCGAGCCGCGCACGCGAGTCCCCGACGGGGTGGACGAGATCGTCCAGTCGCTGGAGGGCAGGCGCTTCGGCGAGCCGTTCGCGCCCGCCTACTCGAACACCTAGGCGAGGCGTGACGAGGGAATCGTCCTCGCGGGCGCGGCAGAACCAGCTTCTGCGCTCCGCGGCCGAGATCGCGCCGGCCGCGGTGCTCGTCGTCGTGTGGGTGGTGTGGGCGACCGGCAGCGGTGGCTACTTTCCGCGCGACTGGTACCCGCCGGCCATGCTGCTGGTCGGGCTACTCGCGCTCGCGACACTGGCTCGCGCGTCCCTGCCGCGCGGCCGCGCGGCGTCGGCGGCCCTCGTGCTGTTCGGCTGCTTCGTCGCCTGGAGCTTCGCGTCGATCACGTGGGCGGATGCGCCGGGGGACGCGCTCGAGGCCGCGGACAAGCTGCTCCTCTACTTCGCGTCGACGTGCCTGCTCTGCCTCCTGCCCTGGAGCGAGCGGCGAGCCGCGTGGATGCTCGGCGCCTGGTGCCTCGGCGTGGCGGCCGTCTGCGGGGAGAACCTGGTGTCGGCGGCGGCGGCCGAGGACCCCACGAGGTGGTTCATCGAGGACCGGTACGCCGATCCGCTCGGCTACGCGGGCGCCAGCGGGACGCTCGCCGGACTGGTCGTCTGGCCCGCCGTGATGCTGTCGGCTCGCCGGGAGACGCCGCTCTTCCTGAAGGGCGTCTTCCTCGCGGTCGCCGCCTTCCTGATCGATTTCGCGCTGCTGCCGCAGAGTCGCGCTGCGGCGTTCGCACTCGCGGTGTCGGCCATTCCCTTCCTGCTGCTCGCTCCCGATCGCGGAAGGCTCGCGGGGCGCGGAGTGGTGCTGGGCGCCACCCTCGCCGTATCGCTCGGCCCGGTGCTCGACGTCTTCTCGGCGACCGACGAGGGTGGGCTGACGGTGGTCGAGGCGCTCGACAGCGCCCTTGGCGCAATGGCGCTCGCGGCCGGCATCGCGCTGGCCGGCGGAGTCCTGGTCGCCTTCGCCGAGACGCGACTGCGTATGCCCGCGGTTGGCGCGAAAGCCCGGCGCGGGGCACTGGCCGTGACCGCCGTGGTGGCGGCGGCCGCGCTGGTGGTGGCGCTGGTCAACGCCGGTTCGATCGCGTCGTCGGTGAGCGACCGGTGGGACGCCTTCCTGGCCGGCGAGGACGACTCCAGCGAGACGAGCAGCCGCTTCACCTCGACCGGCGACCCGCAGCGCCACGACTACTGGCGCGTCGCGCTCGAGCTGACCGGCGAGGAGCCCATCACCGGCATAGGCGCGGGCAACTACGAGCTCGAGTACACGGCCCGGCGCGAGGAGGAGAAGCACTCGCGCTACGCGCACGACATCTGGCTGCGTACCTCGAGCGAGACGGGGCTGGTCGGGTTGGCGCTGCTCGTGGGCTTTCTCGGGGCACTGCTCGCCGCCCTTCTGCGCGCCCGGCGCGCCGCCGGGGGCGCCTTGCGGGCTCACGTCGCGGCGGCGGTGGCGGTGCTCACCTGCTTCCTGGTACACGCCTCCCTCGACTGGGTCGACGAGTTCCCCGTGCTGGCGGCGCCGGCCCTCGGCCTGCCCTTCGTCGCCCTCAAGCTCGTCGCACCACCCGAGCGCGGCGGGCCGAGGATTCGCGGGCGACCGGGCGTGGCCGGTGTCGCGGCAGTCTTCGCGGTGGCGATCGCGGCCCTCGCCCTCCCGTACACCACCCTCCGCTACGTGGAGCGCGCGGCGGACGACTGGCGCACGGATCCCAGCCGGGCGTACGAGGACCTCGACCGCGCGGCGGCGCTGAACCCGCTGACCGCGCGGCCGTACATGGTGGAGGGGCGCATCGCCGCCAGCCTGACCGACCAGGCACGCGCACGCCGAGCGTACCGGGACGCCATCGACCGCGAGGACTCGTGGCATCCACACTTCGAGCTCGCGCTCCTGGCGGCGAGCACCGGGCGGTTCGAGGTCGCGCGCCGGGAGATCGACCGGGCGGCGGCGTTGAACCCCACCGACCCGCTCGTGAAGGACGTCGCGGCGCGCATCCGCAGGCGCCAGCGCGTCGATCCCGTCCTGGTCCACCGGCGGATCCAGCGCGAATCGCGCGAGCGCTTCCGCACGCTCGACGAGTAGCGCCGCGGTCAGCGCTGCCGCTCTGCCTCGGCGACCGCCAGGAGCGCGGGGCCCAGCGCGAGCAGGATCCAGAGCCGCTTGTCCACCCCCGCCGAGATGAAGAACGAGGCGGCGAGCATCCCGATCGTGCCCACCAGCACGGCTCGCGCAAGCGCCTCGAGGTCCGCCTGTCCGCGCGCCTCGAAGCGGCGCCCCGCAAGCCAGGCGGCACGAAGGCACGCGAACACGAAGCCCAGGAACAGCGGCAGCCCGATCAGGCCGTTCTCCGCCAGGAGTTGGAGATAGGTGTTGTGGACCACGTTCGGCTGCTCCGCGATCTTCCGGACCGCACGGAGCGTGCCGGGCTGCCGCGTGTAGTCGCCCGACACCACCTCGAAGTTGTTGAGGCCGACGCCGGCGACCGGATGATCCTCGAACGCCCGCCACGAGACGGTCCAGAGGTCGGTGCGCCCGCTGCCTCCGTTGTCGAGGGTGGTCAGCCGGTCCCACGCCTCGGGCGAGGCCGACAGCGATGCGGCCGCGACGCCCACGAGCACGAGGAGGAGCAGCGCCACGTACGCTCGCCGGCGACGGAAGAAGACGAAGGCCGCGAGCACCATCACCGCAGCCGCGACGATGCCGCCTCGCGACTGGCTGGCCACGAGTCCCGACACGAGCACGCCCGCCGCCACGAGCAGCGCCCAACGCGTCGTCGCCCCGCGCGCCGCGACCAGGAGAGCACCACAGAGAACGAGCGCCGCCACGAGGCCCGAGGCGAGGAAGTTCGGATCGCCGACGGCGCCCTCCAGCCTGGCGTCGGGGTCGGCCGCCGACTGGAGCGCCGAGCCCGTGGCCACCTCGCCGGTCGCGAAGCCGATCACGACCGACAGCAGCGCGCCCACGATGAACGCCGCGACGGTCAAGCGAACCAGGCCGGCGCTCGTGGCGGTCGTGGCCACGATGACGAACAGCAGCGCGACCGCCCACCAATGCCAGAGGTCGGCCCCCGCCCTGCCCGCGTCCTCGGCCCACAGGGTCGAGAGCGACAACCACAGGAGCAGCAGCGCCAGCGCCTCGAGCATGCGCCGATGCCGCTGAAAGAGCCCGCGGAGGTCCACGCCTCCGCCCTGAGCCGCGCCCCACCACGCCACGGCTATCAGCAGCCCTGCGACCTTGCCCGCGAGATTGAGCGCGGGGAGCGCCTCGAGGAAGACGAGCGGAACGAACAGCGGCACCCCGAGATCCGGCCTGTACAGCGCGAGCGGTCCGTACCAGACCGCCACGAGCAGGCCGAGACCGAGTGGGACGTCGACCGCGATCGCCACCCCCACGACACCCGAGGTGAGCACGGCGGCGCCGGCCAGCCCCGACGGGACGAGACCCTCGCGGGACGGAATCGCCACTCGGTGCACCGTCCCTACCATACGCTCAGTAATGCGAGCCCACGTGGCCTGGATCGCCGCGGCGGCGGTCGCGGCGCTGCTCGCGGCCTGCGGTGACGAGCCTCGGCACGGAGTGGTTCACGTGTCCGCGGAGGCGCCCGCGGGAGGGAACGGGACTCGTGCCCACCCGTGGCGGTCGCTGCGTCGGGCGCTCCAGTCGGCCGATCCGGGCGACACGATCGTGCTCGCTCGCGGCACCTA
>JBOGXT010000186.1:0-3515 GCA_050694635.1 Thermoleophilaceae bacterium | reverse complement strand
GGGTCAGGCGAAGCCGCCCGGCGGGGGCGCCGGCGTCGCGTCCTGCCGGCCGGACAGCGTCATCCGGGTGACCAGCTCCGCGTCGTCGGGGAACAGGCCCGCGTCTGGCAGGCGGCGCAGCAACTCGCGCCAGCCCTCGCTCTCCGCGTAGGCCCGTTCGAGCAGCGGGCGGGCCTCCTGCTCGCGGCCGCTCGCCGCGAGCGCCACCCCGTGCCAGAACGCCAGCTCGGGATTCTCGGGCTGCTCAGCGTGAGCGGCCGCGTATTCCGCCAGCGCGGCCTCCAGGTCGCCCGCGGCCGCCAGCTCGTCCCCGAGCTCGACTCGCTCGTAGGCGCGGCTCATGTCGAGCAGGCGCCGCAGCTCCCGCACCGCGTCGGGGTGGTCGTCCACGCGGAGGTCGAAGAGGCGGTCCTCGGTGGGCCGCCCGCTCGCCCGCGGGGCCACCACGAGCAGGGCGGCCGACTGGCGCCCACGCAGGTCGCCGCCCTCGCGCTCGGCCGCCTCGAGCGCCTCGACCAGCCGCTCGGCGAGGTTGCCGCCGGCCTCGCGGTAGGCCGCGACCATCGCGTCCGGCACCGTCGGCCGCTCCATGATGTTCGCCTGGGCGGAGACCCCGTCAGCCACGCGGTGGCCCGCCTCGCGGATGCACCGGGCACCGGTGTGCGCCGCTACCCGTCCGTGCCGATCCACGAACGCCACCTGGCGGACCCGCTCCTGCCGGTCGTCCGCCAGCAGGCGATGCAGCGCCTCGGGCGCCGAGGCCCCCTCGCGCATCAGCTCGAGTCCGCGCGGTCCGTAGGCGGGCTCTGCGACCGACTGGGTGGCGACCGCCCCCACCCCCGCCTCGGCCCAGCTCACGAGCGAGCCGACGCCGAAGTAGTGCGACTGGACGGCGACCCCGAGCTCACCGCTGCGGTCGTCGCGGGCGACGATCGAATAGGTCACGGCGCGATCGTAGCCGCGCTGCAACGAACCGGTACGACCCTTCCCCCGGGAAGAGGGTCAGACCTGAGGTGATGTTATGATGGCAACAGCATGACACAGCGGACACAGATCAGCCTTCCACCCGAGGACCACCGCCGTGCCCGGGCACGCGCGGCCGAGCTCGGAGTGTCCCTCGCCGAGTACATCCGGCGGCTCGTCGCCCGCGACCTGCATCCCAAGCGCCGCGGTGGGGGGGTCGAGGCGCTGTTCGATCTCGGCAGCTCGGCCGACGGCGCCGACGTCTCCACGCGCAAGGACGCGTACGTGGGCGAGGCGGTGGCGGCCGGCCGTCACGACGACGATCGTTGACGCTCTTCGTCGACACCTCCGCCTTCTACGCCGCCGCCGACACGTCCGACCGCTCGCACGAACGCACCAAGCGGGTTCTGGGGGCCGGCGAGCCGCTCGTGACGAGCGACCACGTGCTTGCAGAGTCGTGGCTGCTGCTCCGGCACCGGCTCGGCCGGCGGGCGGCGAATGCGTTCTGGGAGGCGATCCGGTCCGGGGCGAGCGCCGTCGAGCACGTCGGCCCGGGCGATCTCGAGGTTGCCTGGACGATCGCGTCCCAGTTCGAGGCCCAGGACTTCTCCCTCGTAGACATGACGAGCTTCGCCGTGATGCAGCGGATCGGCGTGCTGCGGGCCGCCAGCCTGGACGACGACTTCGCGATCTTCCGCTTCGGCCGCGGGGGCGACCGCGCGTTCGAGGTCGTTCGCTAGCTAAGTCAGGTCTCGGCAGTGAGCTGCGCGAGGATCGTCGCCGAGTCGAAGTACACGCGCTCGCGGACTGGTGGACGCGCTGGCGGAGCCGCTGGCCGAGCTCGAGACCGAGGAGAGCCCAGGCGCCTGGCAGGTACTCGGGCTGGCGGCGGGGGTCGTCCTGCACGTCGCGACCGCGACGTCCGGCGAGGTGTTCTATGCGGGGATCGCCATGGCGGCGGTGACGGAGTCGATGGAGGGCAGGCCGCGCTCCTCGGTCGGCCGGCTACTCCGCGCGCTGCCCCTTGGTCGCCTCATCGCGATCGACCTGATCAGCTCGTTCGGGCTGGCGATCGGCCTGGTTCTGCTGATCGCGCCCGGCCTGATGTTGTTCGCTCGCTACGTGCTCGCGGCGCCCCTGCTGAAGATCGAGGGGCTGTCCGTGCGCGCCGCGTTTCGCCGCAGCCGCGAGCTCTCGCGCGGCACCTGCTGACGGACGGGCTCACGAGCCTGCTGCAGGGCGGCGCACTCGAGAGGCTGGGCCACTCGCTGCCGTCGGACTGGGCGATCGCCGTCGTCGTCGGCGTGCTCGTCACGCCGGTCTGGGCGGTTGGGCTGTGCGTGGTGGCGTGGCTCCTGATCCATCACGAGCGGCAGACCCTGCGGCCACCAGCTCCGGTACGGTGACGAAGCGATAGCCCTTGGCGGTCAGCCGGCCCAGGATCTTGTCGGTGGCGCCCACCGACGCCGCTCGGTCCCCGGCCGGCTCGGTGTGCACACCGTCGTGGAGCAGGATCTCGTCGCCGTCCTGAGCCTTGCTGCAGCGGTCGGCGATGGTGTCCGCGGTCTCGCGCTTGCGCCAGTCCCAGCCGGTCACCGACCAGGTCACCGGCACGTAGCCGGCCGCTCGGATCGCCCGCAGCGTGCCCGGGCGGCGGCGGCCCCACGGGGGTCGCATCAGCGCCGCGCCGTCGACCTCCGAGAAGCTCACGCCGGCGCCCTCGACCGCGGCCCGGCAGCGGCGCAGCTCTTCCTGGACGCGGTCGCTGGTGCAGAGCGCGAGCGTCGGATGCGTGAACGTGTGGTTGCCGATGGCGTGACCGGCCGCCTGGACCTCGCGGGCCAGCGCCGGCTCGCGCTCGGTCCACTTGCCGATCAGGAAGAAGGTGGCGTGGGCGCCGTGGCGCTCCAGCACCGACAGCAGTGACTCGGTGAAGCGCGGATTCGGACCATCGTCGTAGGTGAGCGCGATCAGGCCGCGCGCCTCCGGGCTGCGCGCGATTGTGGCGCCGTAGAGCTGCGACGTCGGCACCTGGGCGTGGTAGTAGGCAAAGCCCGCGGCCCCGACGGCGAGCGCCGCGGCGCGCTTCATCGGCCTGGCTCCTTTCGCATCATCGACGACCTTAGCCTCAATCGGCGCGGGCCGCCGCCTGCTCGCGCCGGACCGTTTGGATGCGCTCCGCGTTGAGGGCGTCCACCGCCGGGATCAGGTCGCCCACGTCGTAATGGTCCACCGGGATCAGGTTCACGGTCACGCCCAGCTTGCGAGCGCAGCGGTGGGCGCGCCGGACGATGACGTCTTCGGGCTGGAAGGGCACGTTGGCGCCCCGCCGCGGCGGGAAGACGTCGGCCCAGTGGTTGATCATGGCCAGCGGGCTATTCACGTCGCCGCGTTCGCGGTCGCATTTCAGCTCGCTGACCTTTTTGGCCCCGAGCGGCGTGTCCTGGACGAACGAGAACCCGTCCAGGTACCACGGCACCGTCCCATCGGCGTCCTTCTCCGTGAACACGACCACGCGCCGGTTGCGGCGCACCAGCTGGCCCAGCGTGGGC
>JBOGXT010000185.1:0-4284 GCA_050694635.1 Thermoleophilaceae bacterium | reverse complement strand
TGCATGGCGGCGATGGTCGGCGGGCCGATCGCGCTTGCGGTCGGCGCTCTCCTGATCTCCCGGCGCGCGCTCCTGGCACGACGGAGCTAGGCCCGGAGTCGGACGATGGATGCCAGGACCGAAGCCGCCAGCGAGACGGAGCGCGTTCGCTGCATCCAGGACAAGACCGCGCCTCGCTATGACCGCCAGATCGGCTTCTTCGAGCGAGTGCTGTTCGGCGACGGGCGCGTGTGGGTCTGCTCGCAGGCCCAGGGCGACATCCTTGAGATCGCCGCCGGCACCGCCCGAAACCTGCCCCATTACCCGAGCGGCGTCAGTCTGACCGCGATCGAGCTGAGCCCGGAGATGCTGGCGATCGCAAGGCAGCGGGCCGAGGGGCTCGGGCACGAGGCCGATCTGCGCGAGGGCGACGCCCAGGCGCTCGACTTTCCCGATGAGAGCTTCGACACGGTCGTCTGCACGCTCGGGCTGTGCACGATCCCCGATGACCGCCAGGCGGTACGCGAGGCCTACCGAGTCCTCCGTCCGGGCGGTCGCTTCCTGCTCATGGAGCACGTGCGGAGCCCATCGCTGCCGGTACGGGTGGTGCAGCGACTACTCGACCCGCTCGCGGTGCGCTTCCAGGCCGACCATCTGCTGCGCGAGCCGCTCGAGCACTTGCAGGCGGAAGGCTTCGAGATCGAGCGCGTGGAGCGATCGAAGTGGGGGATAGTTGAGCGTGTCGCCGCCCGCAAACCGGTTGGGTGAGCTGGATGTTGACCTGGGGTAGGAGGTAACGGTGGAAGTGCTGCTGACCGTTCTCGCCGGGCTCGGCTGCATCGCGATGATGGGTGCGGCGATGGTCGTGCTCCCGCGCGTCGCTCGTCGGGTGCGCCAGAGTCCGCGGGCGGAACGGGTGATGGCGCGGCTTCGCCGCCGGAGCGCGATCGACCGCGTGCTCTCCTGGGTCGAGGGTGAGCGCCCCGACGTCGGACGCGCGACCGCGCCCGATGGCACGGTGACGATCCTGTTCACCGACATCGAGGACTCGACGGCGCTCAACGAGCGCCTCGGCGACCGGCGCTGGCTCGAGGTCTTGCGGGCCCACAATTCGATCGTCCGCGACTGCGTCCGCGAGCACGGCGGCTACGAGGTCAAGGCCCAGGGCGACGGGTTCATGATCGCCTACCCCAGCGCCCGGCAGGCGCTCGAGTGCGCGGTCGAGATGCAGCGCAAGCTGGCGAGCGGAGACGGGGCGCTCGGCGAGCCGCTCCGGGTCCGCATCGGCCTTCACACCGGCGAGGCGATCCGCGAGGGCGACGACTTCTACGGCTGGAGCGTCACGCTCGCCGCGAGACTCGGCGACGCGGCCGCGGGCGGCGAGATCCTCGCCTCGTCCGTGGTTCGAGACCTGGTCGGGGGCGCCGGGGACATTGCTTTCGAGGACGCCGGAGAGCGTCAGCTCAAGGGAATCCGCGGTCGCCAGCGCGCCTATCGGGTCCGCTGGGAGCCAGAGGGCGCAACGCCGAGGCTGCGAGCGGTCGGGTAGCGGGCGGGCGATGGCCGCGTGGGCGACGCCGTATCTGCGAGCCCTGTGGATCGGCGCGCTGCTCTTCGTCGCCGGGATCGCGCTCGATCAGCGCTGGCATGCGACGCACGACGAGTTCGAGGGCACCTCGCAGCAGTTCGAGGCCCACTGGCTGCTCTGGATCGGGTTCCTGGTCGTGGGGGCCGCCACGCTACTGGCGTTCCTCAGGTTGATCCCCGAGCAACGCCATCCGGCGCTCGCACTCCTGCTCGGGGCATCGGCGATCTACCTGCCGGTCACCGTCTGGCACTTCGTCGCCCACGCCAACCAGGTCGACCCTGCCGTGGCGCACGTGCTGCTCGGACTTGGCGATGCGGGAATCATCCTCGGGGTCGCGTGGACGCTCGTCACGTCGCTGAAGAGGCGCTCGGTGTCGGACCCGGGATGATCCAGCGGGCGCTCGATCGCGCGTACAAGCGGCTCGGCCCCCGCTATGCGCAGAGGGCCGTCGTCCTGCAGATCCAGCTCGGCTACCTCGTATTCCTGTTCGCCGTGGCGGTGCTCGCCATCTACATCGACATGTCGGCCGGGGAGTTCCTGCGCCTCTTCGTGTTCGGACTTGCAATCTTCGTGGTCCACAACCTGCTCTACGCGCGCCTGGTCCGACGCCTCCTCGTCCCGGTGGTCGGTTGGCTTCGCGGCGCGCGAAGCGAGGCCGACACGGTGACCGCCTGGCACGCCGCTGCGGGCCTTCCCCTGGAGCTGCTGCGCCGGGACATCCGCTCGGTCCCGCTCGCGCTGATCTCCTGGGGATCCATTTTTGCCTGGTCCCTCTACGCGGCCTGGGAACTCGACTTTCCGGTGTACGGCGCGGTCGCTCTCGTTATCGCCGCCCCGGTGTACATGGCCTACTACTTCGCCCTCAGCTTCTTTCTCGTCGAGCAGGTGATGCGGCCGGTCGTGAACGACATCGCCCGTGGCGTACCCGACGAGGATGGCATCGAGCCAGCGGGCATACCGCTTCGCTGGCGGCTGCTCGCCGCGCTGCCGGCGATCAACGTCATCACCGGTGTCGCAGTCGGTGGCGCTGTCAGCGGCGTGGACAGCGAGTTGGGCGCTCTCGTCTTGGCGGTCCTGATCTCGGTCGCGGTCGCCTCGACGATCTCCCTCGCACTGACGCTGCTGCTCAGGCGGCCCGGGATGCAGCTCAAGGGCAAGAGCGGAGCGGTCACGTTGTACGCGCCAAGCCTGGCTCGGGTTGAACGAGGCCGCTAGCGATGACTGTGAATATCCGGTTCCGTCAGGTGCCGTGCCTATGGTTGCGAGATGGGCCGGCCGAGCTTCCCCCGCTCGATCACGGAGTTCCAGGAGCGCTTCGCTGACGAGACTGCTTGCCTCGACTACCTGGCCGCCTCGCGCTGGCCGGACGGGTATCGCTGCCCCGCCTGCGGCGGCGCTCGCGCTTGGGTACTCGAGCGCCGCCACCTCTGGGAGTGCGCCGCCTGCCATCACCAGGCCTCGGTGACGGCCGGCACCGTGATGCACGGCACCCGCACTCCACTCCGGCTCTGGTTCTGGGCCGCCTACCTCGTCGCCACCCACACCCCCGGGATCTCCGCGAAGCAGCTCCAGCGCCAGCTCGGGCTCTCGCGCTACGAGACCGCCTGGCTCATGCTCCAGAAGCTGCGGCGGGCGATGGTCGCGCCCGAGCGCGAGCCGCTTCGCGGCGAGGTCGAGGTCGACGAGGGCTTCGTCGGTGGGGTCGACGCGAGGCGCAGAGCCGGCCGAGACCGCATCGGAAAGCGGCTGGTGGTGGTTGCCGTCGAGGTCCGTGGCCGGGGCTCGGGACGGCTTCGGCTCGCGGCGCTCCCAGATGCGAGCAAGCGCAGCCTCTCGCCTTGGGTGAGCGCGAACGTCGAGCCGGGTGCGATCGTCCACACTGACGGCCACGCCGGTTACGTGGAGCTCGCCGGGCTCGGCTTCGACCATCGGCCGATCGCCCAGCGCTGGCGCCACGAGGATCGCCAGGTGATCCTGCCGCGCGCCCATCGAGCGGTCGCCAACCTCAAGACCTGGCTTCACGGGACCCACCGGCGTCCCTCCGGCAAACACCTTCAGGTCTACCTGGACGAGTTCGTCTTCCGCCACAACCGCCGCCGCACCCCGATGGCGGCCTTCCAGACGCTGCTCGGGCTCGGGGCGACGCATCCGCCGACGACCTACGCCCAGATCACCGCTCATCGTGCTGCCTGAGCGAACCGGATATCCACGAGTAGCGATACCGGGGCGGCATCAGCGGCAGCATCCGCCTCACAGCCGCCGCCTGGACCCGGAGCGCGGCCGCGTCGGCGCGCCCCCACGGCAGGCCGAGCTCCGCGCGAAGCTCCGGCGGCAACGTCGCAGCGGTGAACAGGTTGACCACCCGCGCCACCGGCACCCGCGCGAGCGGGAGCGGCGGCCGGCGCAACATCTCGCCGAGCTCCCGGAGCGTTTCGGTCGCCGCGATCTCGTCGCTGGCGAGGGTGTCGGTCACGTAGCGCTGGAACTCCGACCAGCTCTGCGGCTGCAGCTCGCGCGAGATCCCGAACTGATCCCCGAGCCGCTTCACGTCCTCGTAGTAGCTCGCGAGCTCGGCCTCCGCCAGCGGCCCGACGAATCTTTCGTAGGTCAACACCGCGGTGTCGATCAGGGTCGCGTGGACCCACATCTTGAGCTCCTCGGCGCGCGAGTCGTAGGCGGTGCCGGCCGGATAGCGGCCGGCCGACTCCTCGGTCACG
>JBOGXT010000184.1:0-4126 GCA_050694635.1 Thermoleophilaceae bacterium | reverse complement strand
GAGCTGCTGCGCGTGAAGGGGCAGGCGTCCGCCGCCAAGCGCGGTGAGCGCACGGCGGCCGAGGGAGTCGTGTCGAGCTACATCCACGCCGGCTCCAAGATCGGCGTGCTGGTCGAGGTCGACTGCGAGACCGACTTCGTCGCGCGGACGGAGCCGTTCCAGGCGTTCGCGCGGGACGTGGCGCTACACGTCGCCGCAGCCAACCCGCTCTATGTGTCCGAGGACGACGTGGACGAGGGCCGCCGCGAGGCGGAGCTGCGTGTCCTGCGCGAGCAGGCCGCCGCCGAGGGCAAGCCCGAGAACGTGCAGGAGAAGATCGTCGAGGGCCGCTATCGCAAGTGGCTCGAGGAGGTGGTGCTGCTCAGCCAGCGCCACGTCAAGGAGGACGAGCACGAGGGCAAGACGATCGAGGAGCTGCGCACCGAGCTCGCGGCGAACACGGGCGAGAACGTCGTGATCCGGCGCTTCGCCCGCTTCCAGGTCGGCGAGGAGTGACGGGCCGGGAGTGACGCCCGCTTTCAAGCGGATCCTGCTGAAGCTGTCCGGGGAGGCGCTCATGGGCGACCTCCCGTACGGCACCGATCCCGACCGCGTTGCGGCGATCGCGGAGGAGGTCAAGAAGGTCCACGACCGCGGCGTCGAGATCGCGGTCGTCGTGGGCGGCGGCAACATCTACCGCGGCATCAAGGGCGCCGCCGACGGGATGGACCGGGCGACCGGCGACTACATGGGCATGCTCGCCACCGTCCTGAACGCCCTCGCGCTCCAGGACGCCCTCGAGCGCACCGGGGCGATCACGCGCGTGCAGTCGGCCATCACCATCTCGGAGGTCGCCGAGCCCTATATCCGGCGGCGCGCGATGAGGCACCTCGAGAAGGGCCGCATCGTGATCTTCGCCGCCGGCACCGGCAACCCGTTCTTCACGACCGACACCGCGGCGGCGCTGCGCGCGCTCGAGATCCACGCCGAGGCGATCCTGATGGGGAAGAACGGGGTGGAGGGCGTCTACACCGCCGACCCGCGCACCGACCCTGCCGCAGAGTTCATCGACGAGATCACCCACCAGGCGGCGATCGAGCGGCGCCTGGCCGTGATGGACTCCACGGCGCTGTCGCTCTGCATGGACAATTCGCTGCCCATACACGTCTTCAACATGGACGACGAGCGCAACATCGACCGGATAGTGTGCGGCCAGAAGGTGGGAACCGTTGTGAGAAGCGGATGACCGACGACGTCCTGAAGGACTTCCTCGAAGAGGCGCAGAACCGCATGCAGAAGTCCGTCGAAGCGACACGGGCCGAGTTCTCCACCGTTCGCACCGGCCGCGCCTCGCCGCACCTGCTGGACCGCATCGAGGTCGACTACTACGGCGCGACCACGCCGCTTCGCCAGCTGTCTCAGGTCTCCGCCACCGAGGCCCGGCTGCTCACGATCACCCCCTACGACAAGAACTCGATCAAGACGATCGAGAAGGCGATCCTGGAGTCGGACATCGGCCTGACGCCCTCGAACGACGGCCAGGTGATCCGCCTGCAGATCCCGGAGCTGACCGAGGAACGCCGCCGCGAGCTGGTCAAGGTGGTGCACGGGATCGCCGAGCAGGGGCGCGTGGCGGTGCGCAACATCCGCCGCGACGTGATGCACGACCTGCGCGAGCTGAAGAGCGAGGGCGAGGTCGGCTCCGATCAGGAGCACCGCGCCGAGGCCGAGCTGCAGAAGCTGACCGACTCGCACACCGGCGAGATCGACCGGGCGCTGGCGGGCAAGGAAGAGGAAATCCTCGAGGTGTGAGCGCCTCCCGGGCGCGCTACGTCGCGATCATCACCGACGGGAACGGGCGCTGGGCGCGGGCCCGCGGCCTCCCGGTACTGGCCGGCCACGAGGCCGGCGCGGACACCGTGAAGGCGCGCCTGCGCGACGCGGCCGAGCTCGGGATAGCGGAGCTCACGGTCTACTCGTTCTCGACCGAGAACTGGAGCCGGCCGCGCGCGGAGGTCGAGGGCCTGATGGCGATGTTCGCCGAGCGCATCGACCGCGAGACGCCCGAGCTGGACGAGGAGGGCGTGCGGATGCGCTTCGTCGGCCGCCGGGAGGGCCTCGACGCCGAGCTTCGCCGGCGCATGGACTGGGCCGAGCGGACGACCGCCGCCAACGACCGCATCACCCTGTTCGTGGCGTTCAACTACGGCGGCAGGGCGGAGATCGTGGACGCGGCGCGAAGCTTCCAGGGGGAGACGGAGGAGGAGTTCCGGCGCCACCTCTACGCACCCGACATGCACGATCCCGACCTCCTCATCCGCACCAGCGGCGAGCTGCGCATCTCGAACTACCTGCTCTGGCAGCTCGCCTACGCCGAGTTCGTGTTCCGCGACGAGCTCTGGCCCGACTTCTCGCGTGAGGCGTTCGTGGCGTCGCTGGAGGAGTACGCCGCGCGCGGGCGCAGGTTCGGCGGCCGATGAGCACCCCCCGCGCGCCTGGCGCCGACCTCGCCCCGCGGATCGTCGTGGCCATCCCCGCGATCCTGTTCGCGATCTTCATCGTCTGGCAGGGCGGCGAGGTGTTCGCGCTGGGACTGGTGCTGCTCGGGGTGATCGCGCTCGGGGAGCTCTACATGCTGATGGGGAGGGTCCGGCCGCCGGCCCTGGCCGGCTTCATCACTCTCGTGGCACTGCTGGCGGCCGCGTTGTATGGCGAGCCGCGCCACGTGATCATCGTGCTGGTCGCCTCCTTCCCCGTGACGTTCGTCATGGCGGTGCTGCGGCCGCGGCGCGAGCACGTTTCCTGGGCGATCGCGGCCGTGATGTTCGGCGTGCTGTGGATCGGGCTACCGATGGTGCACGCGATCTGGCTGCGCGAGGTCCCGCACGGGGACGGGCTCCTGGTGGACGTCCTTATCGCCACCTTCGTGGGCGACACATTCGCGTACTTCGGAGGGCGCTGGTACGGGAGCCGGCGGATCGCGCCGCTGATCTCGCCGAACAAGACGCTGGAGGGCCTGGTGGCGGGGATCGTGGGCGGGACGATGGCGTTCTGGTTCGCCGGCCTCTACCAGGACTGGCTGACCGGCTGGGACGCTCTGCTGATCGGCGTCCTGGTGGCGATCACGGCGCCGATGGGGGACCTGTTCGAGTCGATGGTCAAGCGCGACCTGGAGGTGAAGGACACGGGCCGCCTGTTCGGCCCCCACGGCGGGGTGCTGGACCGCCTCGACGCGGTCTTCTTCACGGTCGTGGTGGGCTACTACGCGGCGGTGGGGCTCGGGTACGGGTGAAGGGGCTCGCCGACAGGCTGCGCGCTTCGGCGAGCGACGTGTGGGAGGGCAGCATCTTCACCCGTTCGCGACCGGGATCGGCGACGGCTCGCTGCCGCTCGAGCCCTTCCAGGTCTGGCTGCGCCAGGACTGGCTGTTCCTGATCGAGTACGCCCGGCTGCTGGCGCTGGGGGCGGCGCGCGCGCCCGACCTCGACACCATGACCCGCCTCGCCGGCCTCACGCGGGCGATCCTGGAGGACGAGATGTCGCTGCACCGCTCCTACGCGGCCGAGTTCGGGATCTCGGCCGCCGAGCTCGACGCCGAGCGGATGCTGCCGACCACGCAGGGCTACACCGACTTCCTCGTGCGCACCGCGGCCACCGGAGACTTCGCCGAGCTGGTCGCCGCCCTGCTGCCCTGCATGTGGGGCTACAGCGAGGTCGGGACGCGCCTGGCCGAGCGGGACCGGCCGCCCGCCGGGTCCCGCTACGCCGCCTGGATCGAGATGTACGCGTCCGAGGAGTTCGCCGAGCTGGCCGCCTGGTGCCGGACGCTCACCGAGCGCGTGGGCGAGCGCGCGGACCACGACCGGATGCAGCGAGCCTTCCTGACAAGCAGCCGCTACGAGCTCGCCTTCTGGGAGATGGCCTGGGCGGGCGAGAGCTGGCCACGGTAGGGCTTGCCCAGTGCCAGCCGATCGGCCAGCGGGCCTGGGATGCGGGAGAGCGCGGAATCGCATGCCGGTCCGCCGCGGAGACCGCGCCGCCCGCTGGTGAGGAGCGGCGAAGCGCTGGGTGTCTGTTCGTTCGAGGCTCTCGCGGGCGAAGAAGGCCAGCACCGGGTGGGCAGGGCTCCCGGTACTGGTCCGTTCCG
>JBOGXT010000183.1:0-2834 GCA_050694635.1 Thermoleophilaceae bacterium | reverse complement strand
TCGCGGTGTGGTCCGGCGCGTTCGGCGTGCCCGAGGCGGAGCGCCTGCTGTGGCGAGCCGGCTTCGGCCCCTCGCCGGGGCACGCGCAGGCGCTGGCCGGCATGGGGCTGCACCGGGCCGTGGCCTCGCTCACCCGGCCGGCCGGACTCGAGACCTTCACCGGCGCCGCGCCGGCCGACGACGACGGCAACCCGCTCGTCCCCGAGGACGCCTGGGGCCACGACCACCTCTGGTTCCTCGACCGCATGGTGCGCACCGACCAACCGCTCGTCGAGCGCATGACGCTCCTCTGGCACGACTGGTTCGCCACCTCGAACGACGCCGTGGGACAGCAGACCCTGATGCTCGCCCAGAACGAGCTGTTTCGCCGACACTGGCTCGGCTCGTTCGACCGGCTGGTGCACGACGTGACCGCCGACCCGGCGATGATCGTCTGGCTCAACCTCGACCAGAACACGCGCTGGAACCCCAACGAGAACTACGCGCGCGAGCTGATGGAGCTGTTCACGCTCGGCGCCGATCGCGGCGCGTACACGGAGGCAGACGTGCGGGAGCTGGCGCGGGCGCTGACCGGATGGGACAGCGACTGGAGCGCGGAGCTCGGCATGCACAACTTCCGCTTCGTCGGTGGCCGCCACGACCCGGGCGCGAAGACCGTCTTCGGCCAGACCGGCAACTTCGGCTGGGAGCAGGCCGCCGCGATGTGCGTGCGCCACCCCATGCACGCCTCGTTCTTTCTGGACAAGCTCTGGAGCTACTTCGTCCCCGTGCCGCCATCGGCCGGGGACCGGGCGGCGCTCGAGCAGCTCTACGTGCAGAGCGGCTGGGAGGTGCGCCCGGTGGTGGAGGCGATCCTGCTCCACCCGCAGCTCCACGAGGGCCCGCGCATGGTCAAGCCGCCGGTCGTCTTCCTGGCCGGGATGCTGCGCGCGCTCCGCCGCGCGATCGACACGGAGGCCTGGATCTGGCTCTGCGAGGGCGCCGGCCAGCGGCTCTTCTACCCACCGGACGTCTCCGGCTGGGACGACTCGCGCTGGCTCGACACGAGCACCGTGCGCGGGCGCTGGGAGCTGGTCGGGCGCGCGCTCCGCGGACGCGAGCTCCAGGGCGGCGCGATCACGGGCTACGACATCGCGGAGACGCCCGAGCAGGCCGTCGCGCTCGCGCGCTCCTCCTGGGGCGACCCGCAGCTGACCGGCGAGACCGCCGGCGTGCTCACCGCGTTCGCCGCCGCCGCCGTGGCCGGCACGCTCGCCAGCTGGCAACAGCGCCAGTACCGCGGCCTGCGCCAGAACGCGCTGCGGCACCTCCTCTACTTCTCACCCGACCTCCAGACGAGCTGATGGCCAACTGCGGATGCACCGAGTACTCGCGAGCCGGCAGGGGCCTGCCCGCGATCGAGGCCGGGATGCCGCTGCCGGCCGGCACCGGCCTCACGCGGCGCTCATTCATCTCGCGCGCGAGCGGGCTCGCGCTCGCCGTCTACGGCGGCGCCGCGCTCGGCCCGAAGGCGTTCGAGGAGGGCATCGCCGCCGCGGCCGCCCAGGCCCCCGACCAGCGCATCCTCGTCTCGATCTTCCTCTCCGGAGGGGTCGACTCGCTCACGCTGCTGGCCCCGACCGGCCACTCCCGCTACGCCGGCCTGCGGCCGACGCTGGCCCTGGCGCCGGACCGGGGCACCCCGTTCGCCGAGGACACGAGCCTGCGCTGGCACCCCTCGGCCTCGAGCCTCGCCGCGCTTCACGGCGAGGGCAAGGTGACGGTGTTCCCGGCCGTCGGCTACGACGATCCCAACCAGTCGCACTTCACGAGCCGCCACTACTGGGAGGTCGGCGAGGTCAACCCCTTCGGGCGCTGGGGCTGGCTCGGGCGCTACCTCGACCGCCACGGCGTGGCGGACAACCCGCTCCAGGGGCTGACGCTCGGCTGGGACCTCCAGCCCTCGCTCGCCGCCCGGAACGTCCCCGTGGCCACCGTCTCGCGCCCGGACGACTACGGGTTCTGGTCGCCGGGCGTGTGGGGGCCGGTGGAGGACCGGATGCTGGACGCCTTCGGGGAGCTGGGCGAGCCGGCGACGAGCGACCCGGGGCTGCGCTACGCGCGCGGCCAGGTCGCCGCGACCAGCAAGCTGCGTGAGCAGCTCGAGCCGTTCCAGTCGGGGTACTCGCCGCCGCCGGGCGTGACCTACCCGGACGCCGAGCTCGGCCGCCGGCTGGGCGCGCTCGCGGCGATGATCGCGGGCGGGCTGCCGCTCCGGGTGGTGGCCGTCGAGTCGGGTGGCTACGACACGCATTCGAACCAGGCGCAGACGCTCGCTCCCGACCTGGAAGAGGTCTCCCTGAGCCTGCTGGCGTTCCAGCGCGACCTCGAGGCACGCGGCCTCCAGGACCGCGTGCTGGTGCACGTCTGGAGCGAGTTCGGCCGGCGGCCGCAGGAGAACGGGTCCGGCACCGACCACGGCGCGGCGGGCGTCGGGTTTGTGATCGGATCGAGGGCGTCGGGCCAGATGGTCGGCTCCTTCCCGGGCCTGCTCGACTCGCAGCTGGACGGCGCCGACAACCTGCGCGCGACGTCGGACTTCCGGGGCGCCTACCGGGCGCTGCTCGAGCAGTGGCTCGGGGTGGACGCCGCCGAGATCGTGCCGAACGCCTCGTCATTCACGGCCCCGGCGCTCGTGAAGCCTTGAGCCCGCGGGGGCTCGCGGGTTTGGGCGTCGCCGCCGCGCTCGTCCCGGTGGGCGCGCCGGGCATCGCCCTCGAATCGGCAGCGGGGCGGGCCGGGGCCGGTCCCCAGGCGGGCGGCGCGGACACCGCGGCCGCGCCGAAGGACCGGAC